>JBFGQG010000205.1:0-6548 GCA_041564295.1 Anaerolineales bacterium
CGCACATGGATTGGTTCGCGCGTGCGGCTTCGAGCTTGGCGGCATAGTCTTTCGACATTAGATTCGCCAGCCTGGTTTGTGCGGGCGCGGGCTGCGAAAGAGTGGGGGTCATTTTCGTTCCGCACTCGTTGCAGAATTTTGAACCTTCCGGGTTGATGTGACCGCAATTGGGGCAGTGCATTTTCGATATTATACGCGAGACATGGCAAGTCTTAAAGACTTGCCATGTCTAACCGCAAATAAGAACAAATGTTCTGTTATAATGGAAGCGCGTACTACGCCTTATGTCATTCTTTCTGCGCGTTCTCCACCGCCTGGGCCTTGTACGGCCCGAGCGTATCTCATTTGACCTCCAGCTGAGCGACCGGCTTACGCTGCGTGAACTGGCGCGACGGGAACAACGTTCGAGCCAGGAAGTCGCAGCGGACTTACTCACCGACGCGCTGGTGCGGCGGCAGGCCGCCGACGAACACCTGTCGCGCTGGCGCACGCTTTCACCACGTGAGCAGGAAGTCGTGGCTCTGATCTGCCTGGGCCACACGACGCGGCAGATGGCGGTCCGGCTGCAGATTTCCTCTGAGACGGTCAACACTCACGTCTACAACGCGCTGCGTAAATTTGGAATCCGTCGCCGCGCGGACCTGCGCCAGGCGCTCGCTGATTGGGATTTCAGCGCCTGGAACCCGTAAACCCCCCAAAAAAACAGCCTCCCAATAACTTTTCCCAACTTACCTCCCAATTTTTTCCCGTGACCTTGGGATTGTAGGCCTCCTTGAATGCCTGTAAGGTAAGGTCATGAACGCCCTTTCTTTACCTGCTGACGCGCGCCTGGCCCTGGTCACTGCGCCGAAAGCCGCCCGAGCCCAGATGCTCTTGCTGGCTGCCCGCCTGGCACTGGCGGGCCCGCTGCGCGTGCTGGACGGCGGCAACAGTTTTGACGCCTACGCGGTCGCCCGCGCGCTGCGCATGCACACGCCGCGCGTCGAACCCGTGCTGGCGCGCATCCAGATCCAGCGGGCATTTACGTGCTACCAGATGCTCACCCTGCTCAATGAAACGGCGCCTATCGAAACACCCACGCTTGTGCTGGACATGCTGAGCACGTTCCAGGACGAGAGTGTTTCCATTGGGGAACGGCGCCGGCTCCTTGGAGAGTGCGCCCTGCGGCTGCGCTTTTTGAGCGGTGCCGCGCCGGTCGTGGTCAGCGCCCGCCCGCCCGACCGGCAGGAGGGCAGCGCCGGGCTGTACGCGCTGCTGCAGGCCACCTGCGACACGCACTGGTATCCGACACCACCGGATGCGCCGGCCCCACCGCCGGTGCTGCCGGGATTTGAATTGGAGGACTGACATGGGACGTACGCTGGCAACCAGCACCCAATTATTTCAAGAAGAGCAGGCCGCTCTGGCCCGGTTTCGTCGTGCGCTGCGGCGGGAAGACCAGCTTGTATTGGACGCACTCTTCGCCTCGGCGCACCGTCACCTGGCGGCCGCCAGTTTTGCGGCACACATCTCGCCTTTCGAAACGCTCCTCCTCGCGATGTTGATCGAAGAGCATAAGGCGGTACTCAGCCTGCAGCGGGGATTGGAGGTTCAAGGTACCACGTGCCAGGTGCCGGATTCTATGTCAGACCCGTAATGGCACCCGGAACTAATTCACCATGCCTATCGAATCCCTCAACGCGTGGCTCCTCGACGTCTACCCCAAACCGCACGGCGGAGTCCGGTTCTGGTTCATGTTCGATGACGATTCCCGGCGCTGCTACGAACACGATTTTCCCGTCACTTTCTGTGCGGCAGGACCGTCGAAGCGGTTGCGCGAACTGTGGCTTTATCTGCGCGCGCACCATCGCGCCGCAAAGCTCGAGCGGACTGAACGACGCGATTTGTTCTCAGGGGAGGTCACCGTGCTGCAGATCGGCGTGCCCGGCCCGGTGGACCAACGCCGTATTTTCTATGCCGCTCGATCCCGCTTCCCCGACCTGACCTGGTACGACGCTGACGTTCCGCTGCACCTTCGATGCGCTGCTCGCTACGGTATTTTCCCCCTCGCTCGCTGCCAGATTACGATCGAAGACGATCGATTACTGGCCATCACACCGCTCGAATCTCCCTGGGAGTTTGACCCCAAGCCGCCGCCGCTGCGCATCCTGCACCTGGAGCCAGACTGCGACCCGGCCCGCCGCGTTCCGAGGGCGCTGCATGTCCGTTCCCCGCGCGGTTCGTTCGACATCTCCCTCGACTTTAAGACCCGGTCCGGTGCCCGGCGCCTGCTCGTCGGCATGGCGGCGCTGCTCAAACGGTCCGACCCGGACTTGCTCGTCATTCCCTGGGGCGATACATGGGTGCTGCCGAACCTGCTCGACCTCTCAGAACGATGGAAGCTGCCGCTGCCGTTGAACCGCGATACTGAACGTTCCGTGGAGCGCCGGAAAGAACTGTCCTACCATGCCTACGGGCAGATTGTCTACCGCGGGCAGCAGGTGCACCTGTTCGGGCGGCTGCACGTCGATCCGCGCAACGCCATGCTGCACGGTGAATACGGCCTGGAAGGGGCATTCGAGAGTGCGCGGCTCACAGGGCTGGGGATACAGGACGCCGCACGGAAATCCCCCGGCGCCGGGATCTCCGCCATGCAACTCATCACCGCGCTGCGGAGCGGCGTCCTGATCCCTCATGAAAAACAGCAGGCAGAAACGGCTAAGAGTGCGCTGGACCTGATCCATGCGGACCGCGGCGGTCTCGTGTACCAGCCGATCACAGGTCTTCACCGGCACGTTGCAGAGATCGACTTTGTCTCCATGTACCCGGCTTTGATGGTCCACAAGAACATCTCTCCTGAGATCGCCGAAGGAGAACGCGAAGAACGCCCTTCCGGCCTGGTACCGCGCACGTTAGCCCCGCTGCTGGCCAAGCGCGTGGCGCTGAAGCAGCGGTTGTTGAGCCTGCCGGCCTGGCATCCTGACCGGAACATGTACAAAGCGCGGGCGTCTGCGCAGAAGTGGCTGCTCGTGACCTGTTTCGGCTATCTCGGCTATAAAAACGCGCGCTTCGGGCGCATTGAAGCACATGAAGCGGTGACCAGCGCCGGGCGGGATGCGCTCCTGACGGCAAAAGAAGCGGCCGAAGATGACGGCTACCGCGTGCTGCATCTGTACGTGGATGGACTGTGGGTGCAGAGAACCGACCGCCCCCGGCTGGAAGATCAGGCCCCCCTGCTGGAGGAGATCGCCCGGCGCTCAGGATTGCCGATCGTCCTTGAAGGAATTTATGACTGGGTCGCTTTTCTGCCTTCGCGTGTCGACGAGCGTCTCGCCGTGCCTAACCGTTACTTCGGCCGCTTCCAATCGGGCGAGATCAAAATGCGGGGGATTGCTGCCCGGCGACGCGATACACCGCTGTTTGTGAAAGAAACGCAGGTTGAACTGATCCGGCGTCTCCCGACAGATCCTGATCGACTGGCGGAAGTGCTGCCGGAACTCATTGCTTATCTGCTGGGCCAGATCGATGCGCTGAGGAAGCGAAATGTGCCGATTGAACTCCTGGTGACCGGACAGCGGTTGAGCCGGGTGCTGACGGCATACCGCGTCCCGTCGCCTGCAGCGCTTGCGGCAAGACAGCTTGAAGCGGTCGGGAAATATTCTCAACCGGGGATGCGCGTCTACTTTATTTATACGCTGGGAAAACCTGGGGTCTGGGCATGGAACCTGCCGGGGAACTGTCCGCCGGCAAGCGTCGATACGGCCCGCTATATTGAATTACTGCTGCGCGCAGCGGCTGAAGTCCTCTGGCCTTTCGGTATCGCTGAACAGACAGTACGCAACTGGCTGGAGGGGGGTGGGGATTTTCTATCTGCGCCCGGAGTGGTCCCTCCAAAGAGGGCACTGCCGATGTTTGGAGCAGTGAGGAGTTGATGGGAGGCAGAAACCGGGACAAAAGTCCCGATTGGGACCGGGACTTCGTGAAAATAGGCGCAATAAGCGGGAAATTGTCCTGGAATTTCTGTCAATTGTCCTAACAATTCTCTGGGACGCGCGCGGGAAAAATTTGTGAATTTGAGTGATAGAAGTGTGACATTTGTAACTACCCTGCAGGGTATCGTTTCGGTAAGATTAGCTCAACAACATGACCACATCAAAGTGATTTACAAGGAGCTAACATTATGAAAAACATACAAACCCGTAAGGGTGAAGTTGTGCAAGATCCTCCGTTCGTTTATAAACTGTTCAATACCACCATGGCTGTTTATGTCTGGCTGGCCCTCCGTGTCTGGCTGGGCTACAAATGGGTAGACGCTGCCCTCCACAAGATCGACAATCCGGCCTGGACCCAGACCGGTGAAGCCATCAAGGGCTATTGGGAGCGCGCGGTCGTCATTCCGGCAGAAGGACGCCCGGCCATTTCATTCGATTGGTACCGGGGCTTCCTCCAGAGCCTGATCGACTCGGAAGCGCACACGTGGTTTGGACCGATGGTTGCCTATGGTGAACTTCTGATTGGTATCGGCCTGATTGTTGGCGCTTTTACAGGCATCGCCGCATTCTTCGGCGCTTTCATGAACTGGAACTTCATGATGGCCGGTTCTGCCAGCACCAACCCGATGCTCTTCCTGGTCGCAGTACTGCTCATTCTGGCCTGGAAAGTGGCGGGCTACATCGGAGCAGACTACTATCTCTTGAGGTTCATTGGTACTCCCTGGAGAAACGGCGAGAAACTCCCCGAAGGGACCGCTGCACCGACATCAGTATAACGGAACACTCCTCCAGAGAACTGCCGGAGAATTTTCTCCGGCAGTTTTTCTTTAATTACATATTATTTACTGATGTTCCGCGCTGCGAATAAAAAGATGGAAAATGAGGGCAGCAGCTGGACTAGAGATTTCGTTTTTGAGCCTCGTAATCGCTGTAATTACCGAGATACTCCGTCAGACTCCCGTCCTCCAACTCAACGATTCGGCTGGTGACGCGGTCGAGGAAATAGCGATCGTGTGAAATGACAAGAACGGTGCCATCAAATTCATCTAGCGCTTCTTCCAGCACTTCGGCAGACTGGATATCAAGGTTGTTGGTCGGTTCATCAAGGAGCAGGAAATTTGCACCCGAGATCATCAGCAGAGCCATCTGAAGCCGGCTGCGTTCACCCCCGGAAAGTGTTTTGATCCGGCTCCGGGCTTGTTCGTAAGTGAACAGAACACGACCGAGCAGGGCGACGGCCCGGCTTTCCGGCCACTCAGCGGCGTGCGTGATCGTGTCAATCAACGTTCGGTCGGGATCCAGGATTTCGTGCTGTTGCGCGTAATAACCGGTCTTGATACTGGGGCCGATAACGATCTCACCGCCTGTGGCTTCAATTTCTCCAAGGATCAACCGGAACAGGACCGATTTCCCGGCGCCATTTGGCCCGACGAGACCGACGCGCTCGCTGCGCCGGATGAGCAGGTTGATTCCAAGCAGGAGAAGCTGTTCGCCGTTGCCATGTCCGAAAGATTTTTCCAGGTTGTTCAACTGAAGGACTTTTTCGCTGCCGCGCCAGCCTTCCAGTTCGAGTCCCATGCGCCTTCGTTCGAGCGTGGGGCGATCGATACGTTCGATCTTTTCCAGGCGCTTCAACATGCTTTTACCGCGCTGGGAGAACTTTTCGTTGTCAAAAACTTTTCCCCACAAAAGCAGCCGTTTGGCGGATTGCTCGAGGCGTGTAATTTCCTTTTGTTGGACTTCGTAAAGCTGCTGCTGCCGCAGGAGAGCGTTCTGCTTCTCGTAGATGTATTCCGAGTAGTTGCCGGGGTAGCGTGTCAGGCGTCCGTCCTCCAGTTCGACAATCTCATCGACTACGAGATCGAGCATGTAGCGATCGTGCGAGACGATCACGACGCCGCCTTTATATGCCCGGATCAATTTTTCGAGGAATGCCTTACCTGCGAGGTCAAGATGGTTGTCCGGCTCGTCGAGTAGCAGCAGGTCGGGCTGCAGGATCAGCAACCGGGCGAGGCCGATCAATTTGCGCTGACCTCCGCTGAGGGCCGTTGTCTGCAGGTCGAAATCCGGCTCATTGAATCCGAGTTCGAGCAGAGTGGTCCGGACATGACCTTCGTAACCCGGGCCTCCGAGTTCGACAAACCTGTCCAGCAGCCGTTCTTGCTTTTCGAGCGTCTGTGTCAGGCGATTCTCATTACCATAGACGTCCGGATTTGCGAGCAGATTTTCGATAATTTTGAGTTCGGATTCGATGTGGTTGAGTTCGACGGAGGCGGACATCGCCTCCTGCCAGACGGTGTGATTAGGGTTGAGTTGCGGTTCCTGGTGGAGGTAACCGATCGTGAGATCTTTTTTGCGAGTGAAGAAGCCCGTTTCGCTGGTCAGTTCACCGGCGATGAGTTTCAGCAGGGTGCTTTTTCCACTGCCGTTCGGCCCAACCAGCCCGGCGATGCGGTCATCGTGAATTTCCCATGAAAGGTTGGCAAAGACGGGGTCGTGGATGTAGGTGACGGTGACGTTGTCTAAGTGGACGGCGATCATTATTTACCCCAGACATGGCAAGTCTTAAAGACTTGC
>JBFGQG010000206.1:0-6543 GCA_041564295.1 Anaerolineales bacterium
CCCCGGTTGGTATTTCTTGGTCAGGGAATGCGTCCAGGCGTAATAGCACACCACTGCTGGTGGGCCCGGCAACAAAAAAGGTCATCCGATCAAACGGTTTGACATACAGGTTCGGGAACAAAGTGTCTGGGTCCGCTTCGCCTGCAGAGAAATAGCGGAAATACAGACCCCGGCCGTGCAGAACGACACCGCCGACTGAATCTTCCATGCGTTCCAGGTTCGTATGTGTATGGGCAATCCGGACCCACTCGCGCGGTGGATTCGATCCAAAGACCATGGGGTAAAACCACTCTCCGACCGGCAATAATGCACCGAATGCCAGCACCAGGACTGCAGGCAGGATAAGCTGCCACGGCGGCTCTGATTCTGGCGCATTGGTCGCTTTCTTGACGGCGGCCGGCCATTTTTCAAAGGGTTTCAGCAGCCTGACCACCCACATGAACGCAAATAAAAGACCGATGGCGTAATAAGTGATCCAGATCCATTCAACCGGCTGGAGGTAACGTCCGCCTGAAGTACGAGCGATCGCGTTGACGAGCATATGCGTCTCGCTATACGCGAATGGCAACAGCCCTGCCCATCCAATCTTTTTTCCGGCGAGAACAAGTCCAATCGAAAACAGCAGGATGTTTAGCACCACCAGGACGAGATTTTCCGGCTGAAATTCCAGGTCCCACTTGTACCACTGCCAGAATGGCAGCCGCCTGACATAATCTTCCCCATCACAGCAGGCAGCGAGGAATTGCTCGCTGTCACGGTTCAATACATAACCGATGGCCGCATCACCCAACCGGATCGTTGACGGGAAGATCAACATGCTCTGGATATTGCTGTGGAGAAAATGGCTGGCGATTCGTTCCCCTGCACTGGCTCCGGTTTCCTGGAGCAGCAAACGCGGATCAACTTTGGGCATCTGTGGCGTCTGCGTGCTGGGGCCGAAGAGCCGGTTGACAAGGAAAGATATCCGGTCGCCCGGTACTTCAATATAAATCTTTCCTGTGCGATTGTAGTTTCGGTTCAGCCAGGGGGAAATAAATAATATCAGGCCTACGAACACCAACAGTGTGCCCGGCAGAACAGGTTTCATCTTTCGTCCGGCTGCAAACCAGGCAAAGATCGCTGATATCGGCAGCAACAGCGCTGTTTCAAGCCGGATCATCACCAGCGCTCCCAATACCCCGCCGGCAAGAATCAACCGTTTCCGCCGGGCGCTCGGACCAGGTTCATGGACCCAGGGAAGTACAAGCAGCATGAATATCGCCACACCGACGGCCGAAGGGAGATCCGTCATCAGCAGCTTTGCATGAGAAACCGTGATCACACTGCTTAACTTAATTGCGGTGCCGCCCTGGAGCAGGAGTATCAAGGCCGCGACCACTCCGGCAAACCGGCCCCCGAGTTTTTTCGCAACAAGATAAACCACTGCGGGAAGGATGCTTAAAATGATGGCTTGCAAGAAAACGACTGCCGGATAATCTTGACCGGCAATCGTACGCAGCACGCCTAAGAAGAACGTGTAAAAAGGCCGCCGGACGACGATGTCGTCGAAAGCATTGGAGCGCAGACCTTCTCCAATCAGCATGTTTTGCGCCGTCAGGTCATAGACGAGTGCATCAGAAACCGGTGTGAATTCAAAGTTAGGCGCAGCAGGCCCAGCGAGGTACCAGCTCGGCTGAACCGGGATCGATGACCAGTAGAACGCAGCCGTAGCCCAGAGAATGAAAAAGAGCGTTAAATCCCAGTATTTCGGAGTCGAGGTATTATTTGGGCCTCTCAACCTTCGCCACAACTGGCCGGTGAACAGCGCGAGGCCAATAAAAACGAGCGTAATGAGCAGGTCAATATCCATCACCGGCGTGCCAGTGGTGTTCCATCCGATAATATCGGGTCCAATTCGTTGAATGATCGTCTTCGACCCCCAGAAAAGCGAGCAGCCGGCGAGGAACACGGCGAGCATCAACGATTGATCGCGGTTAAAGAAGCCAGGTCTATTCAAAGTAGATGGTTGCCGGATACCCCTTGCCAGCAGTGAGGCGAACAATACGGACTGCACCGCGATCCCGCTGATGAGCCACAGTAAAGGTCGCAGCCGTTCAACAATCGCCTCCCAGGTGGTGAACTGGATCAGGACGATGCTGACTGTGATGGTGAGGAGCGCGGTGAAAAGTATGCGTCTGTTAGACAGGCTGTTCGATAAGCGGCGCTGCAGAATCTGGTGGACGCGCACAAAACCGTAATACGACAGGGGTGCTGCAAAGAATACCCAGAGGGCCAGGAGCACGACCCCAGCAGGGACACTCATCAGGGCCAGGCGGCCTGGAGAAAAACCAAGAATCAAAGTGTCGGATGCGTCACCGGGAATCTGCTGATATTGGAACAACGCAAAGCCGGCCTGGACAGCAGCCAGGGCAGCAAAAACCATATAAATAAATTTATGATACCGGTTGTAAGAATACATACCCACTAATTACGCCAGTTGGAGCCTTGGATCTCTCTCTAAGGTTAATGATAGCCCATCTTCGAGAGATATGCGTGGCTGATATCCGAGTAGTTTTTTCGCTAAACGCAGGTCTGCGCACATTCTGCTGACCCCCGTACCGGTTTTCGGTGAATAGACGGTTTCTGCCTTGCTTTCCGTGATTTTCAAAACAAGCCCTGCCAGTTCGGAAATGGACGTCTCCGCACCACTCCCGATGTTGACCACCTGGCGGTCGACGCGGGGAGCAGTTGCCGCAGCGACCATTGCCCGGACGACATCATCGACGTAAACAAAATCTCGCGTCTGCTTGCCCTGGCCGTGGACGACGATCGTGCCCTGCCCAACGGCCTGGCGGAGCATATTCGGGATGACCGGTGGGTGTGACGGGGGGATGTGCTGGCCTGGTCCGAAAGCGTTGAAGACCCGCAGGCTGACTGTCTCGATTCCCCAAAGCTGCCCGATTGTACGGATATAATATTCTGCTGCCAGTTTTGAAACGGCATACGGAGAATGTGGGTCCGGTGTGGCGTCTTCTCTCAGGGGCTGAACGGCCTGGTCTCCATAGACCGCGCCGGATGAAATGAAAACCACCCTTTTCACACCGACGTCACGCATGGCTTCCATCAAGGAAACGGTCCCACCGACGTTTACAGCATTGTATTCGCGTGGGTATAAGACCGATTCGGCAACGAGGACCCGTGCGGCTAGATGGTACACGCAATCCACATCCTGCATCAGCGTCCACAATTTCGGCCGGTCATTTACATCTCCTCGAGTGAAAAGCATCCCTGAGACCGATTGTGGTTCTCCGGTGGAAAGATCATCCAGTCCACGGACCTGATGCCCCTCGCGAACGAGGCGGCGGGAAAGCGCTGATCCTAAGAATCCGGCGGCGCCGGTCACTAAAAAATTCATTGAATCCTCATCTATCAGAGTGTGGCGATTATACCTGTAAAGTCAGCCTCTGGTAGAATCCTGCGAATGTTGACGCAATTATGGCGCCGGACCTGGTTTATCATCCGCATCATCATATACCTTGTGCTGCTCGCCCTCTTTTCAACAAAAAGTGTAATCCCACCTTCTGATCTTACGGAGCGTGTGCGGTTTTACACGCGTGACCAGGAATTCAACTACCTGGACTGGACGATCAGGGCGTTCTGGCTGAAATTCAATCGGACCGCGCTGGGCCTCGAACGTTACCTTTCTGACGAGCAGCAGGTCGAAACCGTAATGACGTTTATTGACCTGACCAGGCGGATTCAACAGGCCGAGAGCGAATACACGACGATTCTGGCCGACCCGGCTGTCGCAGAGAGAGGAGGAGAACTTGCCGATGTGCGGCGCCGGCTGGATGAAGAATACGCTTTACGTGCGCAGCTCGGTCCGCTCGCCGAGTCTATTCTCCAGGTCCAGGTCCTCTCCATCCTGCAAGCGGAGGGTATAACAACAGGCGGACAATCGATCCCTCCAGTACTTTACCACATGACGCCCGCTCCGATGGCCTTGATAGTTTCGCCCCGGGACTTAATCCGGCAGGAGAAGAATATTTCCGTCCAGCCGGAAATGACGATCGATGAGCAGGTCGCTCTGGAGGATGCCGTGGCGGAAGGGCTGGATGTGTCCACGCTGGTCGTGCCGATCGGCGGCATTGGCCTTTATCCGACGATGGTGACTCAGACCAGCAATATCAACTGGCTTGCAGAGGTTGTTTCGCATGAATGGGCGCATAATTACTTCTCCTTGCACCCGTTAGGGCTCAACTATCTCTCCACGCCTGAACTCAGGACCATGAACGAAACTGCGGCAGCGATTTTTGGTAAAGAAATCGGTCGCATTTTGATCGAAAAATATTATCCTGAACAGGCGCCGCCGCCGAAGCCGGCAAATTCACCGGTAGAAGAAAAAAACGCCGATAACCCTGCAGACCAACAGCCGCAGGAGCCCGTATTCGATTTTCGCGCAGAGATGCGTGAGACACGTATTAATGCCGACCGGCTTTTAGGAGAAGGGAAGATCGACCTGGCAGAGCAGTATATGGAATTGAGGCGGAGGTTCTTCTGGGATAACGGTTACCGCCTTCGTAAACTCAACCAGGCGTATTTCGCATTCTACGGCGCGTATGCAGACGTGCCGGGTGGGGCTGCTGGGGATGATCCAGTTGCTGCAGCCGTGCGGGATTTATGGGCGCAAAGCGATTCGCTGCGAGATTTCATGTCAAAAATTGCCTGGATGTCCTCGGTGGATGATCTTCAACAGGCCCTGGGCCGTTAGCGATACGCTTCAGGAGGCAGGTTCAAGTAGCCATGCCAGAGTATATACGCCGCGGCGGTTCTGAAAGGCCGCCAGCTTTCTCCGGCAGCTGCCATTTCATCCGCGTTTGGCTTTTCCTGTAAACCTGAAAATCTCTGGACGGCAGTTTGGAGCGCCACGTCACCGATTGGCCAGATGTCCGGACGACGTAAGGCCATCTGGAGATAAACGTCGGCCGTCCACGGACCGATACCGGTCAGTGATGTGAGCTTCTGCCGCACTGCCTCGTCCCCTAAATGAGACAATTCGTTTAAATCCAATTCACCGTCGCGCACGGCGGATGCCGCAATGCGACAATAGCGGGTTTTCTGCCTGCTGAACCCGGCCTTTCGCAGTTCATCATCCCCGAGTTCGAGCATACGCGCTGGGGTTAAATCGCCGGCAAGGGTCAGAAGACGGTCGAATGTCGCCATTGCGGATGCCAGTGATACCTGCTGTTCCAAAATGATCTGGATGAGCGTCTGAAAACCCGCTGGACGGACCCAGAAAGGCGGCGGTCCGACAGCCGCAACGATTTCAGCCAGTCCGGAATCGACAACGCAGAGGTGCCTGACAGCTCGCTCAAAACTCGCTTTGGTGAGGGAAATCGGTCCCAAGGTGAATGAATAAAAAAAGCCGGATGCCCGGCTCTTTTCTGTGAGAAGTGATCGTGCTAGTTGACCAGATATGGCAGGATGAATGCCAGGATCAAGAGGACGGCAATGACACCCATCACAATCTGCTGTGTGCGCATTCGACGCATCTGTCGTTTTGACATTTGAGGTTGTTTCTTTTTTGAAGCCATGCAATATCTCCGGTTCGGCCGATCGTAAAGCTGCGATCGGTAAAAATTTCTTTCAGTTACACATCATACCAAAAATATTACCGGACGTCACCTGGAATCCTCCTGGATCGCACTGCTTTCATCGAATCTGGAGGAAAATTAAACGCCTCACCCGGTCATCATCTGTCGAACCAGTCAACCACGACTGCTGGACCATGCGAACCGCAATCAGGACTTATCGCACCTTGCCGGGTTTGAGGTGACAGTCTTATTCAGGGTTTTTGATGCGAATTACGCGTTGGCTACCCTAATAAGCCTGGCCGACAGTTGAAAGGACGTCAGGAATAGCGCAGCACCGTGCATTGCATGAAAGGGGCTATTGGATGTGGTCTTTTATCGCCTGCGCGATTTTTTCAGGGATCCCGGGTACACCTGCAATATCGCTGATCGAGGCTTCTCGAATCTTATCCAGCGATCCGAAATACTGCAGCAGGGCCTTCCGCCGCGCAGGACCGATCCCGGGGACCGAGTCGAGCTGCGAGGCGATCCCTTCTCGCGATCTTCGTTTCCTGTGGGCAGTGATCGCAAAGCGGTGGGCTTCATCCCGTATACGCTGGACGAGATACAGCCCTTCCGACCGGCGCGGGAGCAAAACCGGATTCGGATTGCCGGGTGTGAAAAATTCCTCCTCCCTTTTTGCGAGACCGACGACCTTGAATTTTCCAAAGAGATCGAATTTCTCGAGGACTTTTACCGCGCGCGATAGTTGTCCTTTCCCGCCATCGACAATCAACAAATCAGGTAGCACGCCGAACGCAAGGTCGGCCTTGAAACCAGGTTTTTTTTCTTTCGCCGCCTCTTGCGCGGCCTGCCAGCGGTTAAACCGGCGGTTGAGCACTTCTTCCATGCTCGCAAAATCGTCCGGCCCCTGCACCGTCTTGATGTTGAACCTTCTGTAATGACTCTTGGCTGCCACACCCTGTTCAAACAC
>JBFGQG010000207.1:0-6510 GCA_041564295.1 Anaerolineales bacterium
CCCGGTCTTCGTAGACACCCTGCCCCTGCGAAAACACCTCGATCCCGCCGGGCATCGGCCGAGCAACCGCTGCTTCCGGTTCCATGAAACCGTGTTCAATCCACTGTGTGCGGTATTGACCGTGAGAAATATACGCTGATGCTGATCGGGCGGCGTTGACATCGCCACGGCTGGTCGTTGTGCGGGAAAGCACGTTGCCTCCCGGGTGAATCTCCGGAGCTTCCGGTTCGAGAGCTTTAAACATGTCTGTGAGCGGCGTGAGCACCTCATACT
The DNA here is from genome assembly GCA_041564295.1 of Anaerolineales bacterium. Taxonomy (GTDB): domain Bacteria; phylum Chloroflexota; class Anaerolineae; order Anaerolineales; family JABWBV01; genus DATDOR01. The sequence continues at coordinate 274 of JBFGQG010000207.1, forward strand.
CCACAGATACAGCCTGTGCGGCAGCCCGGGCGCAGGAGTCGGAATCTGCCACAACGAGCGCCAGCACATCACCGATGTAGCGCGTGGTCTCCCCTTCGGGAACCATCAAAGGCCAGTCTTTGCGGATGAGGCCGATCACACGTTCACCGGGGACATCTTCCGCCGTGAAAATGCGCACAACGCCTGCCATTGCGGCCGCCCTTTCTGTGGCTATGCGCAGGACTTTGGCTCGCGGATGCTCACTGAAAACGAGCGCACCGTACAACATCCCTTCAAAACGCAGGTCGGCAACATAAGCATGCTCCCCCAAAACCAGCGACTTTGCCCTGTATTTCGCCAGTCGCTCCCCGACCCGCCCGTCGGTCTCCGCCAGATCGACCACTTCTTCGTTCCGGAAAGCGTCAGCTGCACATTCCACGGCATCCACGATTTTTTTGTATCCAGTGCATCTGCATAAATGTGGCGTCAAGGCCTGCTCAATGGCGCTTCTCGTCGGGGAGGGATTCTTTTCCAGCAGTACATGCGATTGCATGACGATACCGGGAATACAGAAACCACACTGCACCCCACCTTTGCTGACGAAAGAATTCGCAAATACTTCACGGCGGTAATCTCCCAACCCTTCGAGCGTGGTTACAATCCCCCCATCGACCTTTTTCATAGGAATCACGCAGGATAATACAGCCTTCTGGTCCAGTTGGACCGCACAGCACCCGCAGGCAGCCTGCGGTGCACAGCCGTCTTTCGGTGAGAGGATGCCTTCCTCCTCACGCAGGTAATTAAGAAGCGATTGTTCGGGGTCTCCAAGGTATTCGCGCGGGCTGCCGTTCAGAGTGAAGTTCATCGCAATGTCTCCTAGTCAACGAATCGGTACTTGATCAACGTCCACATCGCTTCCACGCCGTCCCATATCGTGATCTTCTTTCCCTCAGAGTAATCGCGCGGGTTGAACGCAATCGGCACTTCGAAAAGGCGGACCTTCCGCTTCAATATTTTGGCCGTTACCTCCGGCTCGAAGTCAAACCGCCGGGCGTGGATCTGCATATCACAGATCACTTCCCGCCGGAACATCTTGTACCCCGTCTCCATGTCCGTCAGGATCGTGTTATACAGTATGTTCGTAACCAACGTAAGGATTTTATTCGCCACCATGTTCCAGAAAAGAATCGGGCGGCGCGCTTCGCCGAGGAAACGCGAACCATACACTACGTCCGCCAGGCCTTCCCGGATCGGTTCAAGCAGTACCTTGTAATGCCTGGGGTCGTACTCCAGGTCCGCATCCTGGATGACGATCAGGTCACCCTGAGCCTCTTTGAACCCTTTCACAACCGCAGAGCCTTTGCCTTCGTTCTTATCTTTGAGGAAAATTCTCACGCGGTCTGTTCCATTTATCTCTTCTAAAATCTTGCGGGTGCCGTCTGTGCTGCCGTCATCGACGATGAGGAGTTCGCTGACTTCATCCATCGCGAGCACGCGACGGACAATTTCGCGGATCGTCTCTTTTTCATTATAAACAGGCATCACAACGGTCAGATTCATGGTTGGGATTATAAGGAAACTGCAGTGATTTGCACAGAGAGTAATGTTATAACAGTTTTTTTGGGACTTCACAGAACAAAATTTTTACCAGCCGGATTTTCCGATCACTAACCGTAAATCCTACGCGCTGGATTGCCGTGCATGCTATAATTTCATCGATCTTGACGTGATTATTCAATTACTCGAAAACAATGGTCGATACAAATAGAAATAAGCGAAATCAGATCGAATGTGTCCATTAAGGCCGTTTGATCCGTCATGTATCGGGCAGTTTCGAGACAGAAAAGGCATTTTCGTCAGGGAGAATTATGACTGCTAGATCCGAACCGGTTGGAACACAAGAAGCGGACCGTACAACGAGAGGATTTAACCCACCCCCGATCACCAGAATCGAGGATACCGGCCTCTCCCCACTCTGGCTGCAGGACCTGATTCTGAAAATCCTGTATTTCCAGGGTTATTTGAGCGGCTTCAAAATTTCCGAGGAGGTGGCGCTGCCGTTTGCCGGCGTGGTTTCAATCTTGCTCGATATACTGAAGCGCGAAAAATTAATTGAGGTCAAGTCCTCTCAAATGGGCCTCGGCGAAGGCGCGTACACCTACGCCATCACCGGCGCAGGGATCGACCGTGCGCGCGAGGCCCTGGAACGGAGCCAGTACGCCGGCCCCGCGCCAGTGCCGATCGAAGATTACAACAACGCCATCAAAAAGCAGAACCGCGGAAGACCGACGGTCAACCACCGCTCGCTGCGACAGGTCTTGAACCAGCTCGTCCTCAATGACAGCATCATGGAACGCATCGGCCCGGCGGTCAACTCCGGCACTTCAATTTTCATGTATGGTCCCCCAGGGAACGGCAAAACGACCATCGCACGCGCAATTGGCAGCCTGACTTCGCGCGGCACCATGTATATCCCTTTTGCTATTTATATCGACGGGCAGGTCGTAAAGCTCTACGACTCGGTCAATCACCAGCTCGCACCAGAAGAAGCAACGACTTCGATGGGCACCGGGTCGCTGCGTTCGAGCGCTCGCCGCGACCCGCGCTGGGTGCGGATTCGCCGTCCATTTATCGTTACCGGCGGCGAGTTGAACATGGAGGGCCTTGATCTCGTTTTTGATGATACAAACAAGTTCTACGAAGCCCCTTTCCAGGTAAAGGCGAACGGCGGGATCCTCCTGATAGACGACTTCGGACGACAGCTCGTCCGCCCGCGGGATTTGTTGAACCGCTGGATCGTTCCCCTCGAAAACCGCATCGACTTCCTGACGCTGCACACAGGCCGCAAGGTTGAAGTGCCATTCGACGTGTTGATCGTCTTTTCTACGAATCTGCCGCCGAAAGACCTTGTAGACGAAGCGTTCCTGCGCCGTTTGCGACATAAAATCGAAGTGGGTGATCCAAGTTACCAGGAATACAGGGAAATTTTCCGTAGAGTCGCGGCCAGCAAAGGCATTGCCTACAGCGACCAGGGCCTGGCGTACCTGCTTCAAGAATGGTACATCAAATCCAATCGTAAACTGCGCGCGTCACACCCCCGTGACCTTTGCGACCAAATCATCGATATATCGCGATTCCTGGACCTGCAGCCGGCTATGACCCGCGAACTGCTTGCAAGGGCATCTGCGGCATATTTTGTTGATATCTGATCACTGCTACCTATGTCACAATTGAACTTGTTCGATCAAAGCCCACGTCCTCTCATCATCGCTCATAGGGGATCTTGCCTTGAAGCCCCTGAAAATACGCTGGCTGCTTTTTTACTGTCCGTTGACCAGGGCGCGCATGCAATCGAACTCGATGTAACCACCTGCCGCTCAGGCGATCTTGTCGTTATCCACGACGCCACCGTGGACCGAACGACCAACGGGAGCGGCAAGGTCTCTGACCTCACCATTGACATGATCAGGACACTCGATGCCGGAAGCTGGTTTTCCGAGAAGTTTACTGGCGAGCCGGTCCCTACGCTCGATGAAGTATTCGAAGCCATCGGTGATAAATGTCTGATCAATGTTGAATTAAAGAACTACGCCACACCGTTTGATAACCTGGCGGAGAAAGTCGCCCAGACTGTGATACGCCATGAACTGCAAGAGCGCGTCTTTTTTTCCTCTTTCAATCCGTTGAACTTCAGGAAGCTCAAGAGAATGCTTCCAGAAGCACCGGTCGGATTGTTAACGCTAAAAGGAAAAACCGGAAGATTTTATCTTTGGCTGTCACGTTTAATCGGTCCATTTGATGCGCTCAACCCTCACTTTTCAGATGTCTCTGCACAGCTTATCGAACGAACGCATCATGCAAGGATGCCAATCTTCCCGTATACCGTAAATGAAATGCTGGATATCCAGCGCCTGGTGAATGCAGGCCTGAGCGGCATCATTACGGACAACCCAGCTCTTGCCTTAGAGGTCGTTCGTACACGGTAAGCGGATTCTCAGGAGCCGGGGGGCCTGAACAATGCAGAGATAGTTTTGAAACGATCCAATGTTCTACCTGTTATCCCCCTGCTGATCGCCGTTATTGCCCAGGTATTCTTACCGGTAATGACGGGTTTTGCCGCGCCGGCAGCTCAGACCCTGACGCCAGAGGACCGTGCACTGCTTCTGCTTGAGAACCTGCGCCCTGAAGAACGGGTGGGGCAGTTGTTTCTGGTCCATTTTAGAGGAGACGAAACCGGGCCTGAATCGGAAATTTACGAATTGATCAGCCGTTATCACATAGGTGGCGTGATCCTGCGTGCGGACCATGACAATTTCCGCTCACCTGGAAATATCATCCGGACGACTCATGATTTAATTTCAGGCCTCCAGGAAGTTGAATGGCTGTCTGCACAATCCGTTATTACGGACACAGTCTCAGAAGAACTATTCACCCCGTCTTATATCCCTCTATTCGTCGGCATTTCGCAGCCTGGTGATGGTGCACCTTACGATCAAATCTTAACAGGATTGACCATGCTCCCAAGCCCGGCAGCGATCGGTGCAACCTGGGATGTCGCGCTTTCCGAACAGATCGGGCAAATCGCCGGACAAGAACTTTCCGCACTTGGTGTCAATTTGTTTCTGGGACCATCTCTGGACGTACTCGAGAACCCGAATCCGGAAAGCGGCGGTGATCTCGGTGTGCGCACGTTCGGCGGTGATCCATTCTGGGTCGGCAAATTAGGCAGCGCGTACGTGAAAGGTCTTCACACAGGCAGCAGAAACCAGATTGCCGTCATCGGAAAGCATTTTCCCGGCGTCGGTGGATCAGACCGCCCAATTGAAGAAGAAGTCTCTACGGTTCGTAAATCTCTTGAGCAGCTCAAGCAGATCGAGCTCGCGCCGTTCTTCTCAGTTACGGGCGATGCGCCGATCCCTCAGGCAACTGTTGACGGCCTGTTGATCTCGCATATCCGTTACCAGGGTTTTTTCGGCAATATCCGCGCCACGACCCGTCCCGTCAGTTTCGACGAAGCCTCGTTTTCAGAAATCATGAATCTTGCTCCGTTCGCATCATGGCGCACCAAGGGCGGCGTCATGATTTCCGACGATCTGGGTAGTCGTGCAGTCCGCCGGTTTTACGACCCCAGCGGTTTGTCTTTTAACGCCCGGCTCGTCGTGCGTGATGCTTTCCTTGCCGGAAACGACGTCCTGTACTTAGGTGATATCATCGATACAGGGGATAACAGCAACCATTCAACCGTCATCCGAATCCTTGAGTTCTTTGCGCAAAAATACCGGGAAGACAGCACTTTCGCCCAGCGAGTGGACGAAGCCCTGCTCCGCATACTGACCTTGAAATTTAAAATCTACGACAGTTTTGCTTTGGGCGAGGTAATTCCTGAGGAAGACAGGTTGAACCAGATCGGTGTCAACCAGCAAATCGTCCTCAATATTGCCCGAGAAGGCGCAACGCTCATCAGCCCTGGCCTGACCGATCTTGATAATATTCTGCCGGAAGCACCAGGGTTGTCCAACCGGATAGTGTTCATCTCGGATACGAATCCGTATTTCCAATGCAGCGATTGTCCCGTCAGGGAGTCGCTTGAGAAAGATGCCCTGCAGCAGACCATCACACGACTTTACGGTCCTGAGGCCGGCAACCAGGTGCAGCGACGAAATCTTTCGGCTTACGACTTTTTCGAGTTGGAAGAATTGTTGAACGGCGCACTCGGTACGCGTTTAGAAAACGACCTTCGAAACGCCGGCTGGATCGTCGTTTCAATCCAGGATGTTTCTTCCACACGGCCGACCTCGCTTGGTCTTCGCAGGCTGTTGTCAGAACGAGACGACCTGCTGCGCGGTAAGAACGTGATTGTTTTTGCTTTCAACGCGCCGTATTTTTTGGATGCGACGGACATTTCTAAGCTGACGGCATATTACGCGCTTTACTCGAAAACGCCTCAAGCGGTTGAAATTGCTGCCCGGATCCTGTTCAAAGAGTTTATTCCAACCTTCGGTGCATCCCCTATTTCCGTCGCCGGAACGGGATACGATTTAATCTCAGCGACTTCGCCTGACCCGAACCAGGTGATTCCGGTGCGGTTGAACTCGCCGATCATTGAATTTAGCGAACTTGAACTGGAGCAAAATCCGAATCCCGTCATTGAAATCAACCTGGGTGAACAGCTTGTCATTGAAACGGGCACTATCATGGACCACAACGGCAACCCTGTACCTGATGGGACGCCGGTGCAGTTCGTCTTTAATTTGAACG
>JBFGQG010000208.1:0-6480 GCA_041564295.1 Anaerolineales bacterium
AAGTGAACGTCACGCGCCCTGTCCAGTTATTGAACGAAAACGGCGACATCATCACCGGGCTGAACGTTTCCCCCTCTACGGTTTCTATCCGGACGATCATCGATCGCCCGGGCTTTTTCCGCGAGGTCAGCGTCCGGGTGATTTACTCCGGCGCGCCGGAAGAAGGTTACCGGCTTACGAGTATCACGCCTTCGCCTCAAATCATCACAGTTTATGCCAATGATCCGGAGCTCATCCGTGAACTGCCGGGCTTTGTCGAGACCGAGATAATCGACCTGACCGGTTCAAAGGATGATATCGAAGTGCGCCTTCGCCTGCTGCTGCCGGAGGGCGTTTTTGTGGACGGTGAGCAAAGCGTCCTTGTGCAGATCGGTATTGCCGCGATTGAATCGAGCATCTCGCTGACACTGCCTGTTGAACCGATCGGTCTCTCTCCCTTGCTGTCTGCGTCCGTTTCGCCGTCAACGGTGGAAGTCCTGCTGACTGGACCACTGCCGGTGCTGACAGGGCTGCAACCGCTTGATGTTCGCGTGGTGCTGGACCTTGCAGGATATGAGATTGGCGAATACACTGTCGTGCCGCGCATTGAAGTCATCCCGCTGGGAATTACGATCGAATCGATCCTGCCCAGTGCACTGGAAGTCGAGATCATATTAGCGCCCACCCCAACGCCCAACCCGAACGCAAATGAAACCCCGCTGCCGCCGGCGACCCCTGCGCCGACCGGGACTCCCTAGACACAAGATATGCCGAAACCTCTCGTAGCAATCGTCGGTCGACCTAACGTTGGCAAAAGCACACTATTTAACCGCCTTGTAGGCGAACGCCTGGCCGTCGTTGACGATGTGCCAGGCACAACACGCGACCGGCTCGTGGCCGAATCTGACTGGAACGGTGTGTATTTCGACATCGTTGATACAGGCGGTATCGACCCGTCTGAAGTGCGTATCGGGGAAGGTCGCGTGCCGCTGTCCGTCGGTTCCGCCGAATTTGTTGACCAGATCCGTTTTCAGGCAGAGATAGCCGTGCGTGAGGCGGATGTCGTCATTTTCCTCGTCGATGTCGAAAACGGCATTACGCCTGCCGACGAAGAAGTTGCTCAAATCCTTCGCCGTCTTCAAAAAGAAGTGGACGGGCAGCCGAAGCCGCCGATCTTGCTAGCGGTCAATAAAACCGACAGCCTCCGCCGCATGGCTGATTCGTACGAATTCTACGCCCTCGGTATGGGAGACCCTTATCCGATATCGGCCCAGCACGGCACCGGCACTGGCGACCTGCTGGATGCGATCATCGAAGCCCTGGGCGTTTTGCCTGAAGAAACCGAAGAAGATGATTCAGTCAAGATTGCGATTGTCGGGAAACCGAACGCAGGGAAGTCCACTTTGCTGAACCGGCTCGTCGGGGAGGAGCGGGCGCTCGTGAGTGATATCCCCGGCACAACCCGCGACGCGGTTGACACGCGTATAAAGTACGACGACCTCGACATTACCTTGATCGACACCGCAGGAATACGCAAACGCGGTAAAATCGAGCCCGGTGTAGAAAAATACAGCGTATTAAGAGCGCATCGTGCCATCCAGCGAGCAGATGTAGTGTTACTCGTTGTGGATGCCCAACAAGGCATAACTGCCCAGGACCAGCATATCGCCGGTTTCATCATCGATGCCTGGAAAAGTGTCGTTGTGGTGGTCAACAAGTGGGACGCCATCGAAAAAGACACGTATACGATGTATGAATATACCCAGCATGTTCGCCGGCAGTTGAATTTCCTCGATTTTGTGCCAGTGCTGTTCATTTCTGCCAAGACCGGCAAGCGCGCCGACCAGGTGCTGCCACAGGCGCTGATCGTGCAGGAAGAACGTCTCGTCCGCATTCCAACTTCAAAGATCAATAAGCTCCTGCGGGATGCCCAGGACCGTCACCCTGCGCCGTCCAAGGCCGGCCAACATCTCAAGATATACTATGGGACGCAGGTCCGCATCGACCCGCCGACATTCATGTTTTATGTCAATAACCCGGAGCTCGTGCATTTTACGTACATGCGGTACCTGGAGAACCGTTTCCGGGAGAAGTACCATTTCTTAGGGACCCCAATACGGCTTGTGTTCAAATCAAGACGAGAAGATTGATATAATTTGTGCCTGTGCTCTTGGATGGTTAAATGACCGATGAGGCTGAATTACATGCAGTGGTGAAACGAGTAGTCGGGCAGCTCATGCAGTCCGGCGGGACTGCTGCGCCGGAACCTGGGCCGAAAGAGACGGAAAAATCACCCAGACCTGGACCACCTCCGCAGCAAACCCAGCGGGGTGCGGTTGCGATCGGCGCAGACCACGGCGGGTATGCATTGAAGGAGATACTCAAGCAGCACCTGGAGAACCGCGGCTTCAACGTGATTGATTGCGGCACACATTCCACCGACCCTGTCGATTACCCTGATTTTGCACGAGCCGTCGCCGTGCTGGTGGGGCAGGGGAAGGCCTGGCGCGGCGTCATGATCGACGGTGCAGGCATCGGCTCATGCATGGCTGCTAACAAGATCTCCGGTGTACGGGCTTCCATGTGCTACGACCATGCCACGGCGCACAATGCCAGGGAGCATAACGATGCCAACGTCCTCACACTTGGAGCAGGACTCCTCGGAGAAGCTCTGGCCAGGCAGGTGCTCGATGTCTGGTTGGATACGCCGTTTGGTGGCGGCCGACACGGGAAGCGGGTTGATAAGATTATGGAGATTGAGAGGAATAAAGGATAGTGCAGGGTACAGCGTGCGATGGAACCCTGCACAATGAATGTATGGATATGAATAAATCAAGTCCTGAAACCGTTGAACGGATCGTCGAGATCGTTGCCCGCGAGGTGCTAATTGCGCTTGCAGAGCAGGAGATGGGGTATACCCACGATCACGGTGATCACTGTAAAACGGAATGCTCTGAAGGCCTGTGCGTGCAAACATGCTACGACCGAGTTGGACATGTGGTCAGTGCAGGGGCGCATCGCCTTACAGCAAGCCTCGGCATTATTCCACCCGAGAAGAAAATCGCGGCCATGATCGACCACACGCTGCTCAAGCCTGATGCGACTCCGGACCAGATTGCACAGCTCTGCTACGAAGCTCGTAAATACGGATTTGCGTCCGTGTGCGTCAATCCGTCACACGTGAAGCTTTGCGCACAACTGCTCAAGAATTCCCCAGTGAAGGTCTGCACCGTGATCGGCTTTCCTCTCGGCGCCACTGATCCGGACGTTAAAGCTTTTGAGACCGCCAGGGCGATCGACAACGGTGCGACGGAGATCGACATGGTCATCAATATCGGTGCGTTGAAGTCAAACGACTACGACATGGTTGCCAAGGACATAGCAGGGGTGGTCCGGGTGGCGCACGACCGGGGCGCGATCGTGAAAGTCATTCTCGAGACGGCCTTGCTTACTCGAGAGGAGAAGATCGCAGCCTGCCTGGTTTCCAAGGAAGCAGGCGCGAATTTCGTCAAGACATCAACAGGGTTCGGCGGTGGCGGTGCGACTGTAGAAGACGTCTTGCTCATGCGCGAGGTGGTTGGGCCTGAAATGGGCGTAAAAGCCTCCGGAGGTGTTAGCGATTTCGTCGATGCGCAGAAGATGGTTGCCGCAGGCGCGACTCGGATCGGCGCCAGCGCAGGCGTAAAAATTGTCGGTGGGGCCGCCGGGGCAGAAACATCCGGGAGCGGGTATTAATATGTTAATTGCCAAAGTCATCGGCACGACCGTGTCAACGATCAAGAATGAAAAATTGCATGGCAGGAAATTGCTCATTTTGCGTGAAACCAACGAAAAAGGCGAACCGACCGGCAAACCTTATGTCGCAGTGGACACGGTGGATGCGGGCGTTGGCGACCTTGTCCTGACCGCGCACGGCTCCTCCGGACGACAGACTGACCAGACGAAAGATTCACCCGTGGATGCAGTCATCATGGCCGTGATCGACCACCTCGAAGTGGGCGGGGAATTTGTTTATAGGAAATCCTGATGCCAGAACTCGATACAGACCTGCTCTCCGTTCAAGAAGCCCGCAACCGCATGGTTTCCGCCCGCGATGCTCAGCGCATCTGGGGGCAGGCTTCTCAGGCGCAGGTTGACCGTGTTTGCGCAGCGATGGCCGAAGCCGCCTACAGGGGTTCGGAAAGGCTTGGGCGCATGGCCGCCGAAGAGACGGGCTACGGCGTTCCCGACCATAAGCGGTTAAAAAACGAATTTGGGTCCCGGAACGTCTGGGAAAGCATTAAAGACATCCCAACGGTCGGTGTGATCGAGCATGATGCGGCCAGAAAACTGTACAAGATTGCCTGGCCTGTAGGTGTTGTCGTGGCGCTCACGCCCAGCACCAATCCGACCTCGACGGTCATGTTCAAGATATTGATTGCTGTCAAAGGCCGGAATGCAATCGTCGTGGCGCCGCACCCGGCCGCGAAAAAATGCTGCCTGGAAACGGCGCGGCTGATGGCACAGGCCGCAGTGGACGCCGGCGCGCCTCCGGAGCTCGTCTCCTGTATGGAGCACGTCAGTCTCCCGGGCACGAATGCCTTGATGGAGCACAAATATACCGGTGTAATCCTTGCGACGGGTGGCACCCCGATGGTGCGCGCAGCGCATTCCAAGGGCAAACCTGCTTACGGCGTGGGCCCGGGCAACGTGCCGGTCTACGTGGACCGCAGCGCGAATTTAGAGCAGGCCGCTCGCTACATCACGGCCAGCAAGGCTTTTGATTATTCAACTATCTGTGCGACCGAGCAGGCTGTCGTTGCAGATGCACCGATCGCACGCCGGTTGGAAGAACTGATGAGAGCGGAAGGTGCATATTTTGTCGATGAATCCCAGGCAAATGCGCTTCGGAACACATTGTTTTACCCGGACGGCGGTATCAACCCGCTGTCAGTCGGGAAATCTCCGCAGTACCTGGCTGCAATGGCGGGTTTTCACGTCCCGGATCGTGCCCGCATTCTCGTTACCCGGCTGAGACAAGTAGGGCCGCAGGAACCATTGTCCCGTGAAAAATTAACAACCGTCCTGGGCTGGTATGAGGCAGAAGGCTGGGAGGCCGGCTGCGAACGTTGTATTGAATTGATCCAGTTCGGCGGGCGCGGCCACAGCCTGATCATCCATACAGAGGATGAGAAAGTGATCATGGCTTTCGGGCTGGAGAAGCCTGTCTTCCGGATCGGAGTAAACACGATGGGGACGCTCGGTGCGATCGGCCTGACCACAAGTGTGATGCCTTCAATGACGCTCGGCGCCGGCGGGGTCGGTGGCTCGATCACGGGCGATAATATCACCGTTCACCACATGTACAACGTCAAACGGCTGGCATACGAAACGTCCAGGCCACCGGAGACGGCCATGAAACCGGGTACAATTCCCGCCGGCTCGATTTCAGCCCCCGATCCGCAGGTGATTGAAGCCGTGGTGAGGGAAGTTTTAAACGAAGTTCTAAAGAAATAATGCAATGTGCAGGGTGCAGAGTGCATATAAAGATTGCACCCTGCACCCTGCACCCTGCACCCAGCATTAATATATAAGAATTCTATTTTAAAGGAGTAACTTATGGCACAAGACCCTAATTTAATCGCCCTTGGGATGGTGGAGACTCGCGGTCTCGTCGGTGCTGTGGAAGCAGCTGACGCGATGGTGAAGGCTGCGAACGTCGTCCTGATCGGCTCGGAATACGTAGGCGGAGGGTTCGTTACCGTGATGGTCCGCGGTGATGTTGGAGCCGTAAAAGCGGCGACAGACGCCGGAGCAGCGGCAGCCAAGCGAGTAGGTGAACTCGTCTCCGTGCACGTCATCCCGCGCCCTCACGAAGACGTCGAGATGGTGCTGCCAGCGAAGACCAAAGGTGGTTTCGGCGGCCGTTCTGCCGGCAACAAGTAAGGGTGGCGCTTTGACGCCCACCCAAACTACGCCCGGTGAGTTCCTGGAACGCGCCCGCGCGGTGCTGCTGACGCCTGAAGAATCGTCTCGCGCTGCAGAAATTTCTCCGACGGAAGGCCCGCTTTACGTCGGTGTAGACCTCGGCACGGCTTACGTCGTCGTCTCGGTGCTCGATGAGGAAGGGAACGCCCTGGCAGGTGAGTACACCTTCGCAGAGGTGGCTCGAGACGGCCTCGTCGTAGACTTTATCGGTGCTGTCGATATTGTGCGGGGGATGAAATCCCGTCTCGAACGCCGGATCGGAAGGACGTTGACGCACGCAGCGAGCGGTTTCCCGCCCGGCGTGCCGCCTGCGGAAGTCCGGGCGGTTGCGAACGTTGTTGAGGCTGCCGGGCTGCACTGCACGGGCCTGGTGGACGAACCGTCAGCGGCAAACCTGATATTGGAATTATGTGACGGCGTGATCATCGATGTTGGTGGAGGGACCACAGGCGTGGCAGTCGTCCAGGACGAAAAAGTCGTTTACACTGCGGATGAAGCCACAGGCGGCACGCATTTCTCCCTTGTCATTTCCGG
>JBFGQG010000209.1:0-6456 GCA_041564295.1 Anaerolineales bacterium
ACCGGTTTGTAAATTACAAGCGGGACGGTGTCGAAGATTAATCGGGACGATTAGATTAATTGTATCCATCACTTACCGCCCGAAGATATTCCCAGGTGTAAATCCCAAATTTATGTCCATCACCCCAGGCGATGGTAATCCCGTAATTGCCGACGGCCTGCACGTCGGTTATTTCATTTTCTTTCGAATCCATCAACGGGATCAGGAAAACTTCCGGGTCAGGTTCGCTGCTCATATTCTCATGTCCCCCGCGGCACTGTGCGCACGGGCAGGCTCCTCGAAGCAGTGTGAACGGGATGCTGTTTTCAACGCCGTCGTTCCAGCTAATCTTCAGCATTTTTTGTGTTCTATCGGCGGTTATTCCGGTTGGTGCAATTTTATTCAACTGTAATTCGCTCCAGGGCCCGGTCGATAATGTCCAGGCCTTCTTCAATCTGTTTCTCAGTGGATACGAGGGGTGGCGCGCAGAAGATGAAATTCCATTTTACAAAAGTACTCATCCCCAGCGAGCGCAGTTGCACCGCAATCGACTTCATTTCATCCTGCATAGGCTGGTTAAACTCACTCATCGGTTCGCGTGAGGTGCGATCTCTCACGATTTCTAAAACGTAATGAAGCCCTGCGCCGCGGATGTCACCGATTATTTCATGCTTTTCGGCAAGGTTGACAAGTCCGGCCCCCAATTTACGTCCCAATTCCCGGGATCGCTGGACCAGGTTTTCCTCCTGGTAAGCGGAGACGACTGCCGCTCCAGCCGCACAAGCCACCGGATGGCTGCTGTATGTGAGCCCTCCGAAGAACGTCCTCTCGTTAAAGTGGTCCGCTATTTGCTGTGTCATCATAACCGCTCCAAGCGGGATATACCCGCTCGTTAAGCCTTTAGCCATGGCCATGAGGTCCGGCCGGATCCATGGGTAATGATCGATACCGAACCATTCACCAGTCCTGCCGAAACCGCTGAGGACTTCATCGATGATCAAGAGGAATCCATACTTGTCTTTCAATGCCTGGATTCCGCGCCAATAGACATCCCCGCCTTGAATGATACCGCTCGTGCCAGAATAACCTTCGAGCATTACCGCTGCAATATTTTCCGGTCCTTCGAATTGGATAATCTCTTCTATCGAATCCACGACGGCCTGGTCGCCTTCGGCTTGCGTACGCCCCCTGTACAGGGGACTGCGGTACGCGTAAGGGTCCGGCGTACGGACGATCCAGGGCACACCGGGTTCATTTGCCAATCTTCTCGGATCGCCGCCTGCGCTCATCGCGCCGAACGTCGCGCCGTGGTAGGCCCTGTACCGTGTGAGTATCTTCTGCCTGCCGGTCACCAGGCGAGCCAATTTCATGGCATTTTCGATGGCGTCGGAGCCTCCAGTTGTAAAAAATGTTTTTTCGAGACCTTGTGGCGAAACCTCTCTCAGTAGCTCGCCGAGGCGTGCACGCGGTTCTGAAGCCAGACCGGGCATGGCGTATTGGAGCAGTCCGAGCTGCTGCCGGACGGCTTCGAGGACTCCCGGGTGATTGTGACCAATATTGAGGTTGAACAATTGTGACGACCAGTCGAGGAACCTGTTTCCCCCGACGTCCCAGAAATATGCGCCTTCACCATGAGAGATCGTAATCGGATTCCAGGTGTGCTGGGCTGTCCAGCTTGTGATCGTGTATTCTTTATTCCGGTTTATTAATTCAAGGTTTGGATCAGCCATTTCCGTTAGTTTCCTGTGCGTGGGGTTTGTATGGAATTATCACTGGACGGCCTTCAACTGGGCTAAGCTCTTTGCCATTCAATTAGTGCCGTTGCTACCCAGGTTGGCCTGGGTGCGCGGTAAAGTTTATCCGCTTCGCTATAGGTCAAGTCGCGAATGGTCCCTGTCATTGGGCCCCGCAAGTATGTAAACAGCTGTCCGGCGTCCCTTGCGTCGCTCCTGGCATGGACACAATGCTGATTGTATCCCGCATAGTCCATTTTCTTGAGAAACTCAATGCCTTTCTCAATAGACGTGCGCGCCAGCGCTAGTCCGCCGGCCTCCGGGAATTTTGCTTCCTCAAAATCGTCTCCATAACCGATTCCATGGTGAAACGGGTCTGCAGTACTGACGATGGCGGCATTTTCTGCAATTTTTATGGTCTCCTCAATGCCTTTCAATTTGTGCGGTTCCCCACCTGCCAGGTATGGATAGCGCTCGATTACTCGCGGAGCCGGTTTGCCTCGGCGTTTTGTCTCGGCTTTCCAAAAGTGGCGAAAGGACATCAAAGCATGGTCGGCGCGCCATTCCTTTCTTGCTGAAGGAGCCCCTGGCCCCTGAATGCCCCAAAAGCGCGATTCGGCAGGAGGCATGCCTTCCGCTACCATGCGCCTGGCCCATTCCATTTCATCCGTGAATGCATGCAGCACACTGATCACGAGCACATTGTCGGCGCCGCTATCCAGGCAGGCGTGGACTGCAGCAGCAATCTGGTGGCCGCAATCCTTCACGCCGGCGTGGGGGAATACGACCACGCCGCCTGCGGAAAGGGTGCCGGAGAGGTCCCACTCTCGGCCACGCTCTAGCAGCTCAAAGGTCCCGCTTTCCCCTAATTCGAAATGTTCTCGGTCGTAAAGTTCGAGGATTTCTTTTTGTAGTTGCGGGCGATCGATTTCCATCCGAGCCTCCATATCTGCTGAACGGGTATCACCAGACAAATCCCTCAGGTGCTGTTTGCTGCCTGATGGGGAGTAATTATAATCTTTGCCGCATTCCGTGCTGCGACCAGGGGAGGTTTCAGGTGTTAATGTCCCGCAACGAGGCTGCGCATAGCCACTCGAAGCCATTTCGCTCGATTAAAACGATTTTGGTGGACGACCGATTCGGTTCTGCTTGATCCAGGCCTATCATTGAATTGTTAATTATTATTTTAAGTATTTATCGAACCAGCGAAGAATGTGTTCGAGACGAGCGACCCGTCGATCCGTTCGACCGGTTCTCGATAAGCCATGGGGTTCCCCAGGAAAGCGAATGAATTCTGTCTCAACTCCCAGCGTCTTGAGGGCAACGAATGCCTGTTCACCCTGCTCTATCGGCGTTCGGTGATCTTGTTCAGAATGGATAATCAGGGTAGGCGTCCTGGCGTTTTTAATATATTTCATCGGTGAGCGGTCCCAGGCGTTCATCAAGTCTTTGTAAGGAGGCAGATCGTTAATGACTTCCTGGAACGACCAGTTGAAGTCGCTCGATCCCCACATACTGATGAAATTGCTGAGTACTCGCTGTGCTACAGCGGCTTTAAAGCGCTCCGTATGTCCGATAATCCAGAGTGTCATATATCCGCCATAACTGCCGCCGGTCACGCCCATACGCTTCTTGTCGATGTAAGGTTTTTTAGAGACCAAATTCGTCCAGGTTGTAATGTCGTCGTAATCGACAGTGCCCCATTTTCCGAAAATAGACCGGGTATGCTCTTCGCCGTACCCGGAACCGCCGCGGGGGTTGCAGAAATAGACCACGTAGCCCTGCGCAGCCAGGTAATAGAATTCGTGCATAAAATAATGCGCATATTGAGAAATCGGCCCGCCGTGGATTTCCAGGATGGAAGGATATTTTTTCTTCGGATCGAAACCTGGAGGGGTCATAATCCAGCCTTGCAGATCATTCCCATCTTTTCCCTTGAACCATATTTCTTCTACATTCCCAAGATCGATCTTTTCTAACCAGCTGTTCAACCGGGTCAATCGCCGGGTCTCATTCTTTTCCAATTCAACCGTGAAAACCTGGCCGGGATCGGCCATTGTGCTCCAGAAATAAGCTGCCCGTCCGACTTGCTTGTCGAAACTGGCATGGCCAATCACACCGTCACCGTCAACGTGGGTCTGTAAATCTTCACCATCAATGCTAACGGACATCAGTTTTGACCGACCGTGCCGGTCAACCGAGAAGTAGATACGGGATCCATCCGGCGACCAGGCTGGACGTGCGTAATCCTGACCACCTAGGTCGTTAATGCTTTCAGCAGAGGCGTTGAAATCGTATTTTTCAGTCAGGTTGAACGGCTTGCCTTTACCATTCGATGGGACAATCCACAGGCAGCTGTTGCGCCACCACTCTTTTTCCCCCTGCACCCCGAAGTACGCGATCCATTTTCCATCTGGAGAATATGTCGGTAAAAATTTGTTTCCTCTTGTGCCGTCGATTTTTTTCAGTTTGCCGCCGCTGGCAGGGATCGTGTACAGGGCGTCGGCATAATCATCCAGGTCCGGGTCTTTTGCCCTGTTGGAAGTGAATGCAATTGTCTTCCCATCTGGCGACCAGCATGGATCAACCTCATCGTAGATATCATGGTCAGTTAGCTGTTTAGCTTTACCGGTTTTTACATTCAGCGACCAGAGATGTGTACGCTCCCTGGACCGGTATCCCTCACCATCTAATTTGTAAAAGACCCGGTTGTATCGCCGGTAAACTACACCTAATTCCCGTTTCTTCTCGTCCTTCCGGCGTTCCAGCTCTTCCGCGTCGGTTTTTTGGACCGTTAACAGCAGCTGTTTCCCGTCCGGTGACCAAATAAAGCTGTTTATACTGCCTTCTATCGATGAAAGCTGGCGGGCTTCTCCACCGTCAAAGGGGATGAGGTAAATCTGCGGATTTTCCTTCGTCTCCCCCCTCGAAGAAAAGAAAGCGATCGTCTTTCCATCGGGCGACCATTCTGCGCCGTAATCGCTTTGCTTACCGTGTGTGAACCTTCGGGGCTTGCCAGACTTCGTCCCGACGATCCAGAGGTTGCTGTATTTTTTCTCCGTATCTTTTTCAACCCAACCTTGTATGTACACAACATGTTGACCGTCAGGTGAAATTCTTGGACTCCTGAGCAGTTCGAATCGATACAGATCCTCCGCCTGCACGGTTTTTTTTGTGCCTTTTTTTGCCATGCAACCCTCCAAAAAAATTCCGGGAAACGAAAGCTTCCGGGATCAGTTGTGCCGTCAATTTTATCACTTCGCGGCTTTAAGCGAATCCTCGAAAGCCGTGAGTGTTTCATCTGTAACATCTTTAGTGTGGGCAGCGCACAGAAACCAGGGCTCACGGCCGTCAGTCTCAGGCATGATCCCCCTGTCGATCAGCCCATAGCTAATTTTCGCGTATAGCTCGTGGTCTTGCTCGCCATAATCGCGCACGTCCAGAGGGGGAACGGTCGTCCCAAGTGCGAACCCGAACATCGGTGGCGTGCCTGTCATGATATGCGGAACACCGTGCCGCGTCAGGATTTCATCGATGCCGTTCATCAACCTTTTGCCTGCTGCATACACTTGTTCGATTACCGGTTCATTTTCCATGATCTCGAGGGTTCCACACGCCGGTGGGCGGCACCAACGCCGACCTGGTGGACATCGGAGCCTGCACCGACGGGGACGGCGACGACGTCCAGGATCTCGTGGACAACTGCCCGGGCGTGGCCAACAACGATCAGGCGGACGGCGACGGCGACGGCGTCGGTGACGTCTGCGAAGGCGGTTGCGGCAGTGGCGTGATCGACGCCGGAGAGGAATGCGACGGCGGCGACCTGGGTGGCCAGACCTGCCAGAGTCTCGGTCACGACGACGGCACGCTGGCCTGCAACACGGACTGCACGCTCGACGAGACCGGCTGCACCGACTGCGGCGACGGCGTGCGCGAGGGCAACGAGGCCTGCGACGGGTCGGATCTGGGCGGTGCGGACTGCAGCGATCAGGGCTGCTCCGGCGGGTCGGTCTCCTGCACGGCGAGCTGCACACTGGACTACGGCGCCTGCTCCGGTTGTCCGGTCTGCGACAACGACGGCATCTGTGAGACGGAGGAAGATTGCAACGGCTGTCCGAACGACTGCATCGCCGGTGGCGGCGCTTCGTGCGGCAACGGCGTGTGCGATGCGGCGGACGGTGAGGATTGCCTGAACTGCGCCGCGGACTGCCGGGGCAAGCAGAACGGCAAGCCGAGCAGCCGCTACTGCTGCGGCGCCGGCGGCGGACAGGGACCGCTGCCCTGCAGCGATGCGACCTGCACGCAGGGCGAATGGGAGTGCACCGACGTGCCGGCCACGCCGTCCTGCTGCGGCGACCTCGTCTGCGAAGGGATCGAGAACGGCTTCAACTGCGAGCTGGATTGCGGTCCTCCGCCCGCCTGCGGCGACGGCACCTGCAATGGCGGCGAGGACTCCTGCTCCTGCTCGGCCGACTGCGGCCTTCCGCCGGCGAGCGAGACGTTCTGCGCGGACGGCGTCGACGACGATTGCGACGGGGCGACCGACTGCTCCGACGCGGATTGCAGTGGCGACCCGGCCTGCAATGCGAGCTGCGAGCCCGTCGGTGCCTCGTGCGTGTCCGACGCCGACTGCTGCTCGAGCAAGTGCCGGGGCAAGTCCGACAGCAAATCCTGCAAGTGATCCGACGGCCCGGGTACCACGTACCCGTGGTCCGGTTCAGCGAAAACGGGCGGCCTCCGGGCC
>JBFGQG010000210.1:0-6447 GCA_041564295.1 Anaerolineales bacterium
AGACCGTATTTTCGGCACCGCCGCCGATATTAAATACTTCACCGGCAACATGGTCGATTTTCTCAACTGCGAGGTCGTATACTTCCGCCAGGTCGTTGACATGGCACATATCACGCACCTGCTTACCGTCTCCGAAAATGGAAATGGGTTTCCCGGTGAGAGCAGCAATAATAAACCATGCTGCCCACCCCTGGTCTTCTTCGCCAAATTGGCGCGGACCGTAAATTGCGCCTTGCCTGAAGACGACGCTTCGAAGTCCGTAAATCCTGTAATAATCCCTGGCATACTGGTCTCCGCAACCTTTCGAAACTCCATACGGGCTGTGCATGTCTAAAGGCTGTGTTTCAGGCACACCCCCAGGCAGGTCGACATATGTCCAGCGCGTTTCAAGTTCTTCGACCGGTGTATCCTCCATGCCCCCGTAGACCTTATTCGTCGATGCATAAACGAGGATCGGGTCTGTATCAGCGAACCGCGCTGCTTCAAGAACATTGAAAGTACCAAGCGCATTAATTTCGAAATCTTCCCTTGGATGAAGGACTGACGTTGTCACTGCCACCTGGCCTGCCAGGTGCACGATCACCTCAGCTTCTCGAGAGACTGCCGTCAACAGCGCAGCATCGCGCAGGTCGCCTCTCACAACTCTGAATGATCCAGCCCCATACAGACTTTGAAGCCATTTCAAGTTTTTTTCTGAACCTGACCTGGAGAAATTGTCATAAATCACAACATTTTCTCCCCTCTCCAATAATCTGTTGACGTAGTTCGAACCAATAAAACCGGCGCCGCCGGTAACGAGGTATTTTTTACCTGTCTTTTTAAACATCGTCTTCATTGCCAAATGATTGTCCGGAAATTCTCGGGCGAATTTGTTCGTAAACCTGTAAACGCGACCGCCCGTCACGCATCAGTCCACTTAATCCCAGGCCGGATGTGACCACCAGGTAGATCGCGTGGACCGTAATTGCATATGCAAGCGCGACAGAGCGATCCAATCCGAACAATGCAGGAAAAATACCGACGATTACACCCTGTACAACCCCAATAGAGCCCGGAGCGGATGGTATGGCAACGCCGATCCCGACAACGCCGATCCCAAAAGCAGCCCACAGGATTTTCGCATCAGGCACAAATGCCAGTAAAGCGAGGTAATAATGATAAACAATCAGCAGCCAGGTCAACGCAATCAACAAGACTACGCTGATAAACCGTCTGAGGTCCGTCAATGCTGTAAGACCATGGAAAAATGTGTCTAATTGCGCAGGGCGAATACGTCTCAGGACAGCAAAGCGCTGCTGGAGACTGATAAACCACTGAAGAGCCCGGTCGCGGCTTCTGGCAAGCCAGTAGAAAAACAACAGCGCAGCGAACAGGATAGAAGCCATGCTTAGAGCGGCCGGTCGGGCCCAATCCTCCGCCTTCACAACATAGGGAAGTGTGATCAGCAGTATGCCCACGACCATCGAGAGGTCGAATATGCGTTCAATCACGATGGAGGACAGCACCCGCAAAAAACCGATACCGGCAGTACGGCTGAGCAAAAAACTCCTGCCAACTTCACCCAGCCGGAATGGCAGCAGGTTGTTCAAAAGATAGCCTTCGTTGAGCGCAAAGAAAGCCTGCGATCTTGTGGCGGCCCGCTCCAATAAGATGCGCCAGGCGATGGTGCGGGTGAAAATCGCCAGTAAGAATACGAGGACGGACGGTACGAAATAACTATATTCCGCCAGACTGATCGCATCCCGAAGTTTACCGAAATCTGCAATCGAGAAGACAGCGATAAGGCAGACTGCGCTGACAAGAAAACCCGGCCAACTGCGACTGATATCTCTTAAGATTGGGCGTGCGACGACTTTACTCATCCTTCACACGCAGCACTGCCATGAAGGCTTCCTGCGGCACCTCCACGCTACCGATCATTTTCATCCGTTTTTTCCCCTTCTTCTGTTTTTCGAGCAGCTTCTTTTTCCGCGTGATGTCCCCACCATAGCACTTGGACAAAACGTCCTTGCGAATGGCTTTAACATTGGCCCGCGATATGATGCGCCCTCCGGATTTTGCCTGGATCGGCACTGCAAACATCTGCCGAGGTATCAGGTCTTTGAGTGTCGAAATGATCGCCTGGCCGCGGTGGTAAGCGTCATCTTTGTGCACGATCGTCGCTAACGCATCCACGGACTCGTTGTTGACGAGGATTTCCAGTTTTTGCAGAATGTCAGCCCGGTATTCGATGAACTGGTAGTCCATCGATGCGTACCCCTTGGTGCGCGATTTAAGCAGATCAAAATAATCCACGATCAGTTCCGACAGGGGGATCTCAAAGTTCAACTGGACGCGGTTCGGAGCGGGATAATCCTGATCAACGTAAATCCCACGCCTTCTGGTGGTCAATTCCATAACAGCGCCGTAAAAATCTGTCGGTGTGAAGACCTGGATTTTCATCCACGGCTCGCGAATCTCGACAATATCGCCTTCATCCGGTAGTTCCGCCGGCGAGGCGATCGTGATGACCTCATTGCTCTCGCGCTTGACCACTTCGTACCGTACTGATGGTGCCGTGACGATAATGTCAAGGTCGTATTCGCGCTCCAGCCGCTCCTGGATAATCTCCATGTGGAACATACCCAGAAAACCGCAGCGAAAACCGAAATTCAGCGCCTGCGATGTTTCCGGTTCAAATATTAAGGCTGCATCGTTGAGCTGCAATTTCTCCAAGGCATCACGCAGGTCCCCATAATCCTCGCCTTCAACCGGGTAAATACCTGCATACACCATGGGCTTCGCCTTCTGGTAACCCGGCAGCGGTGCCGAAGCGGTGTATTTTACAGTCGTGAACGTATCCCCAACCCGGCATTCGTGGACGGTCTTCAGCCCGGTTGCAACATAACCGACCTCCCCTGGCCCGAGCCGGTCGACCGGCTTCAGATTTGGCGAAAAAACGCCGATTTCAACCGGGCGGACGGACGACTTTGTCGCCATCAACTGCAGCACGTCATCTTTGTTGATTTCTCCTTCAACCACGCGGACATAAGCGATGACGCCTTTGTATGAATCGTAATGCGAATCGAAGATCAACGCTCTTGCAGGTACATCCGGCTCACCGGTCGGGGGTGGGACATGGTCGATCACTGCGTCCAGAACTGCTTCCACATTCACACCCTCTTTCGCCGAAATCCGGATAATATCTTCCGGGTCGGTGCCGAGGAGGTTGCTGATTTCCTGCGCAACATCATCTGGTTGGGCTGAAGGAAGATCGATCTTGTTCAGTATCGGTATGATCTCTAAGTCGGCGTCCAGGGCCAGGTAAAGGTTCGCAAGCGTCTGCGCTTCGATGCCCTGCGAAGCGTCCACGATCAACAAGGCTCCCTCGCAGGCAGCCAGGGCACGGCTGACCTCGTATCCGAAATCTACATGTCCGGGCGTGTCGATGAGGTTTAGCTCGTACCTCTGGCCGTCAGATGCGGTGTAATACATCCGAACTGCGGACGCGTTGATCGTGACGCCTTTCTCACGCTCAAGGTCCATGGTATCCAGTACCTGGTCCATCATTTCGCGGTCAGAGACTGTCCCGGTGACCTGGAGCAATCGGTCTGCGAGTGTAGATTTACCGTGGTCAATATGCGCAACTATGCAGAAGTTGCGGATTCGTTCAATCGGAATAGGCGCGCTCATGAGCGGGGGGTAGTATACCTGAATTTCGTATATTCGTCCTGCCAGGCTGGTGTAAAGATCACAAATTAGCTGTCTTAATTTTCCGTCGTAACGAGGCGTTCCACCAATGCAGGAATATCGATCATGTCGCCGGAGCGAGGATAGTCAAGCCACGCCAGGAATTCAACATTTCCTTTCGGCCCCAGCACCGGGGACCGGATAGCATCTCGTACCTGGAAGCCGAAACCGGCCGCGCTACTCAAAACATCCAGCAAGACCTGGCTATGGACGGCCGGGTCACGCACAACGCCTTGACCTCGCGCAACTTGCCTGCGGCCTGCCTCAAACTGAGGCTTTACGAGCAAGACCACAGACGCATTACCAGCCAGCCAACCGAGTGCGACGGGTAACAAAATCTTCGATGAAATAAATGAAGCATCTATACTGACAAAATCGATCTTATCCGGTAACCAAGGGACGTAACGTGCATTCGTGCGTTCCATGACGACAACGCGGGGGTCGTTTCGCAGCTTCCAATGCAGAATTCCGTATCCCACATCAATCGCATAGACTTTCTCCGCACCCGCCTGCAGGAGGCAGTCTGTAAACCCACCTGTCGATGCTCCTACATCTGCGCATATTTTCCCGCCGACTTCCAACTGAAAAGCCTCTAATGCTGCAGCGAGCTTTTCACCGCCTCGTGAAACGAAGCGTGCTCCCCCATCAATTTCGAGATCTGCAAACTCGTCCACAAGGCTCGAAGGCTTGGCAACAACCTGCCCGTCCGCGCGCACCTGCCCTGCCATCACGAGACGTTGTGCCAGAGACCGGCTTTCGGCCAAACCACGATCTACAAGCAAAAGGTCAATCCTTTGTTTCGACATGGATATATTGTAATAAAAGATTGGTACAGCGATCTGTCCATAGATTCGTGAAGGTTTGTCGTCTCAATACCTCACGATTCGCTGGAAGATCAGTTATCATTCCAGTATGTTGAGCGCCTTACTCAGGACGATGCGCCCTAAGCAGTGGGTGAAAAACGGCTTTTTATTCTTTGCACTGATCTTTGACGAAAAACTTATCGAGATATCCGCGGTCACATCGGTCCTAATCGGTTTTGTGGCCTTTTCTCTGCTCGCAAGCAGCGTTTATATCGTCAACGACCTTTCAGATATTCAGGCGGACCGCAGGCATCCGGCTAAAAAGAATCGTCCGCTGGCGGCAGGCGATCTCCCCGTTCGTACGGCTCAGCTGGCACTCGCCCTGCTCCTCCTGGGGAGCCTGACAACCGCTTACTTCTTATCACCCGTTTTTTTTGGCCTCTGTTTGCTCTATCTGACTACAAACATCGCATACACTTTCTGGTTGAAACATATCGCAATCCTCGATGTCATTCTGCTCGCAGGTTTCTATGTAATTCGAGTTGCTGCGGGTGTTTCTCTTATCGACGTGCAGCGGTTTTCCCCGTGGCTGTACGTCTTTACGACCTTCCTGGCGCTCTATCTCGGCATCGGAAAACGCCGGGCTGAGTTGGTAATGATGGAAGGCAATGCTAATAACACGCGCAGGGTGCTGGAAGGCTATACCGTCCCCTTTCTTGATCGCATCAATACGATCGTCTCAGCGCTTGCGATCATGACATACAGCCTCTACACGTTTTCTGCGCCGAATCTGCCTGAAAACCACATGATGATGCTAACCATACCGTTCGTCATCTATGGAATTTTCCGTTATCTATACCTGGTACAGGTGCAAGACTCCGGCGAAGCCCCAACAGATATCCTCTTCACAGATCGTGCGCTCCAGATTTGTGTATTTTCCTGGGGTATAGGAGTATTAATCATCTTTTACCTATTCTGACATGAAATATCAAGGTGCTGCGCCCGGTAAAATTATCCTGTTCGGTGAACACGCTGTTGTCTATTCCCACCCAGCGATCGCCATCCCTGTACATGATGTCCAGGCAAAGGTTACTGTCACGCACAGCACAGACTCGATTTCCAGGATTGTGTCACCCCAGGTCGAGCTGGCGGTTCAACTCGACGAGTGCGATCCGGCATTTTGGGGCCTGGAAGTCAAACACGGCGTGCAGAACGCACTTGGATTGTCCGAGATTCCTCCTTTCCATATGAAAGTGGATTCGACCATCCCGGTTGCCTCCGGCCTTGGTTCCGGAGCAGCGGTCGCGATTGCCGCGATACGTGCGCTTTCTGCCTTTCTCGAACGACCTTTGACGGACGAACAGGTCAATGCAATCGCTTTTGAGACTGAAAAACGTCACCATGGGACCCCTTCCGGTATCGACAATACGGTGATTTGCTTCGGAAAACCCGTGTATTTTATCCGAGACAAGCCGATCGAAACGTTCCATGCGAGCCGCCCGGTAACTTTTGTAATCGCAGATACCGGCATCCCCAGTCCTACCGCACTTACAGTAGGCGACGTACGCCGGGCATGGCTCAAGGATCCAGGCCGGTATGACGAAATTTTTGCAACGATCAGTGAAATCGTCCAAGATGCACGTGAAAGCCTGGAATCCGGTGAAACCGACCGGCTTGGAAAACTGATGAACGAAAACCATCGCTGGCTGTATGAGATCGGCGTATCTTCGCCGGAGCTGGACAGATTAGTGTATGCAGCTCGCGTCGCAGGCGCGTCCGGTGCAAAGCTCTCTGGTGGAGGCCGTGGAGGCAACATGATTGCCCTCACCTCCCATTCGAACGCCGAGGCTCTTGCAGCGATACTTCGACAGGCGGGTGCTGACCGCACAATCATCACCACGGTCGGAGGTTAAGG
>JBFGQG010000211.1:0-6446 GCA_041564295.1 Anaerolineales bacterium
AAGTCCTTCTGGTCGTTGACGCAATGATCGGACAGGAAGCCGTGAACATCGCCGCTGGATTCCGTGATGCCCTGCCGCTGACAGGTCTTGTGCTCACCAAGATGGATGGCGATTCGCGCGGCGGCGCAGCCATTTCGATCCGATCCGTCACCGGTGTTCCGATTAAATTTCTGGGTACCAGTGAGAGTCTGGATGGCATAGAAGCGTTTGATCCTGGACGACTGTCTTCCCGAATTCTTGGGATGGGTGATATGATCGGGCTGATCGAGCGTGCTGAAGCGGCTTTTGATGAAAAAGAAGCCCAAAAGCAGGCAGATAAACTGGTTTCCGGTGATTTCACCTTAGAAGATTTCGCCGAGCAGTTGCGTTCGTTGAAGAAGTTGGGTCCTTTAGGCCAGTTGATGGAAATGATGCCAGGACAGATGGGGCAGGTTGCCCGCCAGGTCGATCCGAAAGATGCTGAGAGTCTGTTTAAAAAGACGGAAGCGATTCTTTCATCAATGACAAGAAAAGAAAGGCTCAAGCCGAAAATATTGAATGGCAGCCGACGGCGCAGGATCGCAATGGGATCCGGGACCGATGTGCAGGACGTAAACCGCGTCATAAAGCAGTTTAACGACATGCAGAAGCTGTTTAAAAGAATAAATAAGTCCGGTACGCGAGGGCTGCCGAGGCTGTTTGGATAAAAGGAGTTATACAGAAGATGGTTAGAATTCGATTGCGCCGTGAAGGCAAAAAAGGTCAACCCAGTTATCGAATCGTGGCTGCCGATAAAGAGGCGCCGCGCGACGGTCGTTTTCTCGAGATTCTCGGACATTACAATCCGCGTACTGAGCCCGCGACTATTTCGATCAAAGAAGACCGCGTGTACGATTGGATTTCAAAGGGTGCCCAGCCCAGCGATTCCGTTGTGCAAATCTTCCGCCAATCCGGCACTTTGGAACGCATTCAGCGCTTCAAGGCCGGGGAAGCCGTCGAAACATTACTGGCAGAAGCTGAAAAAGCGAAGGTAGAAGTCGATCCCCGCACCCGCCGGGACGATGTCTAACCTCAATCCGGTTGGATAAAAAGGAGTCTTGTGAAAGACTTAATCGAGCATATCGCACGGTCTCTGGTGAATGACCCGACGCAAGTCCAGGTTTCATCGCGGGAACGCGGCACTACCGTCCGTTTATACTTACAGGTGGCCAAAGAAGATATGGGCCGCGTGATCGGCCGCCAGGGGCGAGTTGCGAATGCGATGAGAATGCTCCTGCGTGTCGCTGCCGCGAGGCAGGATAAAAGGGCAGACTTGGACGTGGTTGACCCCCAATAATGAGTCAACAATCCGACGATAGTTTGGAAAATACAGGCTTGTCGAACGAAGATAAGCCTGTATTTCTGGTGATCGGCCAGCTCGGACGCCCGCACGGCGTCCGTGGTGAAATATCGTTTCGGATCCATACAGATTTTCCGGAACGGATAATACCTGGAAAATCCGTCTTTCTCGGCGAAAAATACAGGCCGTTTACAATTCGGTCTGTTCGGGGTGGGGGTGGTCGCCTGATCCTTTCGATAGAAGGAGTTGATGGCCGTGATGAGGCAGCCTTGCTCCGCAATCTCCTGGTTTATGTTCGCAGTGATGAAATCCCGGATCTCGAGGATGATTATTATTACCATGAGCTCCTCGGGCTGAAAGTAATCACCGACGACGGACGCACATTGGGTAATCTGGTTGAAATCATTGAAACAGGGGCGAATGACGTCTTTGTCGTAACGTCCGCAACGGGTGAAGAAATCCTGCTTCCAGCAATTGACGACGTGGTTTTGGAAATCGACATCCCCCAAAAAACTATTCTCGTCCATATGATCAGCGGTTTATAACTGCAGCAGACAAGAAGCTGCACCGCCAGACCACCCTCTGCTCTCCTTCGGTAGAATAACAAACAACGGTCCAGTAGATCGAACATATGCAAAGAAGCTCAATTCGGGCTTCTTTTTCGGTTTATTTTCTAAAGGAGCTTTTCTTTCTTCTCTTGACATGGAAAAAAACGCTGTGGTATTCTTTTGCCCGTTTTCGACTTCTACCCAATATGTGTTCTGGCGGCCCTGATTGAAACCCCACCACCTTTATTGGATTGGTTTCAACCTGGTCAAAGGAGTCGGTCCGTCCCGCATCCGGTTGCTTCTGGGCCATTTCGGAAGTCTGGATAAAGCCTGGGCCGCCTCCCGATCTGAACTGATAGATGCTGGCATGAGTTCGAAATTGGCAGCGTGCATCGCCCGGCTCAGGATAGAAACTGACCTGGACCAGGTCTGCCGTCGCCTGCAAGAAGAGGGCGTTTGTGTCGTTTGCTGGGAAGACGCAGATTACCCGAGGCGACTGCGCGAAATCGATCAGCCTCCGCCTGTGCTTTATTATCGAGGTAAATTCTCTACGGAGGATATGTGGGCCGTTGCAGTTGTCGGAACCCGACGGGCGACATCGTACGGTCGGCAAGTTGCTGCTGAACTCGGCGCCTTTCTCGCCAACAACGGTGTAACAGTTGTAAGCGGCCTCGCACGCGGCATTGATACTATCGCACACAGCGCTGCCATGTCAGCCGGTGGTCGAACATTAGGTGTGCTTGGTTGTGGTGTGGACTATATTTATCCTCCTGAGAACCGGAGGCTGGCGATAGATATGGTCGAATCCGGCAGGGGCATGCTGATAAGCGATTATCCTGTCGGAACTCTGCCGGAAGGGCCGAATTTTCCGCCTCGGAACCGCATTATTTCAGGTCTGTCACTTGCTGTGGTTGTGATTGAAGCAGGAGAGCGTAGCGGTGCTTTGATTACGGCAAATTTCGCTCTGGAGCAGGGACGTGAAATATTCGCAGTGCCGGGAAATATAACGGCACCTCAGAGTGTCGGAACGAATAGATTGATCTGCAATGGTGCTCACCCGTATATACGTCCACCCGATGTGCTGGAAATACTCGAATGGGTGCGTGTGGTACAGTATCCGGAAAGAAAACGTTCCGTGCCCGACCCCGGAGTTGAACAGAGCATCTATGCTCTCCTTCAGACTGAAGCGTTTCATCTGGATGAATTAAGCATCAAACTGGCGCTGCCGGTTGACAAAGTGTCTGGGTCATTGACGAAAATGGAATTGAAAGGTCTGGTACGCCGGACCGATGGTATGAAATATATCTCGGTTTAATTCAAAAGGAATTTCTTTTGGAGCCCGTAAGATATTCCTCGCATTCATGCAAGGGAGACGATAATCGTGGAAGCATATTGTGTAAAGTGTAAAACTAAGAGAGAAATCCAGGAGCCAGAAGCTGTCTTTACAGCAACAGGTACCCCTGCGACAAAAGGAATTTGCCCGGTTTGTGGAACCAAGCTGTTCCGCATGGGCCGCACAGAGTCCCATGAAGGGCTTGAACTACCGGAAAAACCGGTCAGAAAAAAGAGAACTACGCCCAGATCAGGGAAACTCGTGATTGTCGAATCGCCCGCAAAAGCGAAAACGATCGGAAAATACCTTGGGAAAGGTTATATGGTCAAGGCGTCAGTTGGCCACGTGCGGGACCTGCTGAGGTCGCAGTTGTCGGTAGATGTAGAAAATGATTTCTCACCAAAATACAGGGTCCCAAATGACAAGCGTCCGGTTGTAAAAGAAATTAAAGCGCTTGCAGAAAAAGCGGAGGAGATATTCCTGGCAACCGACCCTGATCGGGAAGGTGAAGCTATCGCCTGGCATTTGAAAGAAGCTGCTGATATGGAAGATGGCCTCACGCGGCGCGTAATTTTCAATGAAATCACAAAAAATGCCGTGGCGGAGGCATTCGAAAAACCGCGCGAAATCGATATGTGCCTCGTTGATGCACAGCAGGCAAGGCGCGTGCTCGACCGTCTTGTTGGTTACAGCCTCAGCCCGATCCTCTGGCGCAAAGTCCGCGGTCGCTTGTCAGCAGGGCGAGTGCAGTCTGTCGCCCTCCGCATGGTCGTAGATAGAGAGCGTGAAATTGATGATTTTGAACCTGAAGAATACTGGTCCATAAAAGCTGAACTCAAACCGGACGGTATTGATACTACCTACCTGGCCAGGCTCAACCGTATTGACGGCGAAAAACCTGTTCTTAATGAAGAAGCGGTTGTAAAACCGATCCTCATTGATATGGAAACGGCGGATTACGCGATCCGAAAGATCAAGCGAGGGGAACGCCGGCGAAAACCGCAGGCGCCTTTTACGACGTCCACATTGCAGCAGGACGCTTCTCGCCGTCTCGGTTTTACAGCGCGGCGCACAATGGCAATTGCACAGCAGCTGTACGAAGGCCTCGACATTGGTGAAGGATCGAACACAGGGCTGATCACTTATATGCGGACCGACTCAACGAACGTCGCCTCCGTTGCGCAGACGCTGGCGCGCGATTTTGTCCTGGAGCGATACGGTGAACGTTATCTCCCTGGTAAACCGCCGGTATATAAAGCGCGTTCACGTGGCGCCCAAGAGGCGCATGAGGCAATCCGGCCTACAGACTCAACCCGTGTACCAAAATCTATACGTGACCATCTGACGCGCGACCAGTATCGACTGTACAACCTGATCTGGCAGCGATTTATCGCCTCACAGATGTCGCCGGCGATCTACGATACTTTGACGGTTCAAATAGAAGGAAAAACATCAGACCATCTTTACCAGCTGCGTACGTCTGGTTCTACCTTGCGGTTCCCCGGCTTCCTCGTTGTCTACGCGGATGCAAAAGAAGATAACGGTAAAGAGGAGGATGCCCGTATTCCTGATGGACTGGAAGAAAAACAGAAGCAGGAGTTGGTCCGTCTCGTGCCTGAACAGCATTTCACACAGCCACCCCCGCGTTACTCAGAGGCCAGCCTCGTAAAAGCGCTGGAAGAAAACGGGATCGGACGGCCTTCGACCTATGCGCCGACTCTGTCAACCCTGCAGAATCGCCACTATGTCGTGCGCGAGGGGCGTACCCTCTTCCCGACAGAGACAGGGATCGTCGTGAACGACTTGCTGGCGCAGTATTTCCCGAATATCCTGGATATCGGTTTTACGGCTCGAATGGAAGAACAGCTTGATCTCATCGCTTCCGGAGAGCAAGGATGGGTCGAACCGATCCGTGAATTTTATTCACCTTTCAGTGACCAGGTAGCCGTCGCTCTTGATGAAATGCCTGAAGTCAAGACCGAACCGGAACTCATCGGCCGAAAATGCCCCGAATCAGACCATGAGCTTGTCATTCGATGGGGCCGTTTCGGGAAGTTCATAAGCTGTAGTGGTTTTCCGGATTGCAGGTATACAGAAGCCTGGCTGGAGAAAATTGGCGTTGACTGTCCGAAGGACGGCGGTGAAATCGTTGAAAGGAAAACGCGCAGAGGGCGGACATTTTATGGCTGCTCGAATTACCCGGAGTGTGATTTCACGACGTGGAAAAAACCTCTCCCTGTCCCTTGCCCGAACTGCAGCGGTATGCTAGTAGCGTCCAACCGAAAGCATGCGAAATGCCTTGATTGTGAGGAGGAGTATTTATTGGACGAGCTCATGCCGGAAGCTGAAGCAGAATAGATTGACACACAGATAAATGCCAGCAGTGAGACCGCTTATTCAAGTCTCGCTGCTATTTTTCGTTTCGCTCCAGCTTGTCGTTAATTGGAGCTTCGCCATTCAAAAAGTCTCACTTCTGAATTCTGTTGCGGGAATTTTGACATTGATCTACAATGAATTTCACTGATTAATGGTAAGACAATACCTTGCTTTGGAGCAAATGAATGGACAGTATTAAAGAAAGACTCAATAACCCGGTAGTATCTATCCTGTTAGGTGTCATTCTCGGCCTGCTCTTCGGCTTGCTGTGGGGATACGTGATCGCACCTGTCGAATGGACCAATGCGGCCCCGTCCTCTTTAAGGGCCGATCTGCAGGAAGATTACATGCGAATGACCATTGATTCCTTCACGCGCACTGGCGACGTTCAGACAGCTCAGCGTCGCGTTTTGGAGCTCGGCCCAGCCGCTCCAGGAGCGATGCAGGCGATTGAAACGAATCCGGGCAATTTGAGCCTGGTGGAGATCGAGTTCTTCCGGTCTTCAGTTATCGCACCGTTGGACTTGAGTGTGGCGGCCGTGGAAGAAGAAGCAAGCTCGTCCAATGTATGGATCTGGTTTCTTTGCGTGGCCGTATTCGTCGTGGGAGCTGGAGCATTGGCGGGGTATCTATTCCGCAGAGGACCTGCGGGGGAAGCCACGTCTGCAATGAAAGCTCAGGAAGCAACTCAGAGAGCCGAGCGCACCGATTATTTATCGATGGGCGAGACTGCCCCGATCTCGCAATTCATGACGACATATATGTTGGGAGATGATCTATTTGATGACTCCTTCAGCATCGACTCTGCTGCCGGTGAGTTTCTTGGGGAATGCGGTGTCGGAATCGCTGAGTCGACGGGCTCGAGTGAACC
>JBFGQG010000212.1:0-6446 GCA_041564295.1 Anaerolineales bacterium
AAGTCGTCATCATTTATATTCGCGATACCGGAATTGGTATCTCTAAACAAAACCAGAAAAATCTGTTCGGAAAATTTTATCGTGTTCCCGGATCCGAAAAGCTGGCCTCAGGTACAGGGCTGGGTTTATCGATCGTCAACCGGATTATCCGGGCGCACGGCGGCGACGTCCTCGTGGATAGTGATCTGGGAAAAGGAAGTACGTTCACGATCCGATTACCTCGGCATTAACACAAGAACTGCTACCTCCAGATTCTTGAAATCTTTCCTCTATATTGTTCCAATTTCTAATAAGACCTTCAAAACACCAGGCTCTGCAGCGTGCGATAATGCCTGCAAACCATCTTTAAGTGGGTACCTGGCATGGACCAATACCTCCGGATCGATCGTTTTTGTTTCAAGCCAATTAAGGGCTGTTGCGAAGGGTCCACACCGGGAACCGATAAGGGTGATCTCATTTACAACAACTTCTGATAAATTCGCAGTGATTTCACCGGCATAAGTCGATTTCAACACGATCTTTCCACGCGGCCGCACCGCGCTGAGCGCGCCTTTGAACCCCGCGCGGGAGCCGGTCGCTTCAACAACGATGTCGTAACCGCCCGGTCGGATGTCCTCCGGATCGACCGCATGTAATTCTAGCCCAGCGAGCATTTCACGTTGAGAGTGATACTTAGCCGCTACCCCCAACCGGCAGCCTGTTTTTGAAAGCACGCGCGCGATAAGCTGTCCCAGCCGGCCTGCGCCAATAACCAGAACGCGGTCTGACTCAGTTACCTCTACCTGCTCCAGGATTTCCAGGGCTGCGGCAAGCGGTTCAGTGAACACGGCTGCTACATTCGAAACCGAGTCCGGAACGCGATGTAAATTCTCTAAAGGCAGGGTAAGGTAAGGCGCGAAAGCGCCGTCACGGTTGACAATTCCCAGCACGGTCCTGTTTTCGCAGTGGGATAGGTCGCCGCGGAGGCAGGTCGAGCAATTGTGGCAGTAGGCGTTGATTTCACCTACCACACGCTGCCCCACCAATCCTGCTGCCTGTCCATTCAGGGAAACGACTTCACCTACAAATTCATGTCCTAATATTCCCCGGTAAGGATAATACCCCTTGACGAGTTCAAGGTCAGTGGAACAAATGCCTGCGGCCAACACCCGGACCAGGGCTTCACCATCCGGAGGGATAGGCACTGGTACATCACGAAGTGAAAGTTCCCCGTTTTCTAACCAGACGGAAAGCATCAGCGCGCTCCTCGCCGCCCGAACTGCCTTTCAAGCAGGTCTACTGAAAGATGGATCATTGTCGGTCTGCCATGCGGGCATGTACGAGGTGCTTCACACGACTCCAGGTCACGCAGCAGTGCCTGCTGCTCGTTAACAGAGAGCAATTGACCAGCCTTCACCGCGGCCCTTTTACAGATACGCCCGATAATTTTAGCTTCAAGTTCTGCCTGCAGCGGTGTTTCGTCCTCTTCAAAATCTTCAACGAGGACGCGCAATGCGGCGGGCGGCGACATCCCTGCTAACAGAGCCGGGACACCACGCACAAGAAAAGTATTTTGACCGAACTCTTCTATTTCAAATCCCAGGCCGGCTAAAACCTCAAGGTGTCCTTCCAGGGTTTCTGCTTCGTGCGGCGCAAGCTCGACCGCTGCAGGTGAAAGTAAATTCTGCCGGGCAATTTTTGATTCGCGTTCGGACATCAGTTTTTCAAACAGCACGCGTTCATGGGCAGCATGCTGGTCGATTAAGTAAAGCCCATCAGGCCCTTCAGCTACGAGATACGCGCTGGCAATCTGGCCGACCAGTCGCAGCAGCGGCATTCGGGTGGCGGACTCCATTGGTGACTGCGCCGGCACATCGCTGCGGACAGGCTGGGTAAAAGGCAGGGGTGTGTTTCCGGACGATTTGGATCGTCCGGAAAGTTCCTCGTCCCCGCCCCAGGCAGGCTTTCCGCCTGGCGACCAATCTCTGGCCGGTTGCCATTTCAAGGAAGCGCCCCCACTTAATCCCGGAACCGGCGAATGGGCAAGCAAGGCGCGACGGATACTCCGCTGCAGGTCGGAAAATACGCGGTTCCGATCTCTAAAACGGACTTCGGATTTCGCAGGATGCACGTTCACGTCGACACTTTCAGGCGGCAATCGAAGAAATACCGCCGCCAGCGGATATCGACCCACCATAAGTAAAGTGTGGTACGCCTGGACAAGCGCAGTCGTAAGCGCTGCATCTTGAACCCACCGGCCGTTGACAAACAATGTGATTTCCCTGCGGTTTGAGCGGGTGACAGACGGAGGGCTGATGAATCCGGACACTGAAAAATCATCGTAGACCACGTCCACTTCGATCAGTTCTCTCGCGACTTCTGTACCGTAGAGCGCAGCCAGGGCCTCCCGCCTGTCGCCATTTCCAGTTGTCTGAAGAGTCTTTTTTTCCTCCTGTGTCAGCGTGAACCGGATGCCGGCATAGGCGACTGCGTAGCGCGTCACGAGTTCGGCAATCTGTCGCCGTTCTGTCAGGTCTGTTTTCAGGAATTTCAAGCGGGCCGGGACGTTGTAGAAAAGATCTTCCACGCGGACGAGGGTTCCCTGAGGGGCTCCGACGGTTTCCAAAGCAGAAGCTTGCCCTGCTTCAACGCGAATCCGTGCTGCGGGTGAAGCATCCGTGGTTGAAGAAGTAACTGTGAGGCGCGAGACAGAACCAATCGATGCGAGG
Organism: Anaerolineales bacterium; assembly: GCA_041564295.1. Classification (GTDB taxonomy): domain Bacteria; phylum Chloroflexota; class Anaerolineae; order Anaerolineales; family JABWBV01; genus DATDOR01. Next base: position 2,709 of record JBFGQG010000212.1, read on the forward strand.
GCTTCTCCGCGGAAACCAAGAGAAGCGATACGAAACAGGTCTTCAGCCGACGAAAGTTTACTTGTCGAATGCCGTTCAATAGCGAGCGCCAGTTCCTCACGTGAAATTCCGGACCCGTCGTCTGCGACCTGAATCAAGGCCCGTCCTGCATCCCGGATCGTAATGTCCACTTTCGATGCCCCTGCATCGATTGCATTCTCTAATAGCTCTTTGACGACCGACGCCGGGCGCTCAACGACTTCCCCGGCTGCGATCTGGGAAGCAACTTCTGGTGGAAGGATGGATATCGGCATAATAGACCTTATGAAGAATTGGTTGTGGGTTTATCTGATGGTGAGTAAAAAACGCAGGTAACTTTACCAATGATTTTACCCGGTGAAACCCGGTTAAAATCCGTGCTCTCAAACGGATTTTCCCCTTGAAGACTCACCGTTCCGTCTTCGAAAACTGCAGCAACGCGCTTGATAATTTTCAAATCCGCACGACCAGGATGCCAGGCGACGACGATATCGCCTGATTCCGGCCGGTTGTGATTGTACGCTCGCTGGTCGATTAAGACTTCATCCCCAGGTTTTAAGAGCGGAAACATCGAAGCGCCGGCGACCTTAAAGCGTTTCCTCCTGCGCAGCAACCAGAGAAAATACTCTCTCCGTGATATTTGAGGAATTACAAATGATGTGGCTTTCATTTCATGTTTGCAGACAAAAGGCAAAGTGGTTAGAAATAACGTTAATCCTATTCCCAGGCTGCAAAAATAAAAAGGGCGCAAGCCCGCGCGGTCCATTGCGTGCTTACGCCCTCTGAATTTGATAGAAGTTATGCAGCCGTGTAAAATGCGACGTCGCGGTTCTTTGTCGCCCAGAACTTGTTGTGTATATCCTCGATAGCTGCCATGAGCGCTTCGGCATCATCGAGGCTCACACCGACTTTGACTGCCGAACAAAGCTTCGCAGCTTTCCAAAAGGTATCATGCAGGTCGGGGTATTGTTCGAGATGGGCCGGTTTGAAGTAATCGGTCCAGAGCACGAGCAGCTCGGTTTTTGCGAGGTGCGCCTGCTCTTCCTTGATAGATACATAACGGGAAAGCGTGTTCTGAGTCGCGTGGTCGTGGGCACCGGCCTGGAGGGCGAGGATCTTTTTGGTCATGGAGAGGACGGCTTCCGCTGCAATCCGAGCAGAGGCCGGGTCGTAGACTCCACAGGGACCGTCACAATGTGCAGAAACGGTCTCGGCAGGGAAAAGGCGTGCGATCATTTTCGTAAACATATTTTTCTCCTCTTTCAAATTAAAGTTTGACTCAGTAAGTATACCCTGTACAGTTTCCAGTTCACCTGTCCGAAAGTGCAGGCCTGGCAGGTGAATTCCCTTTTATTTTACGATACCGCCATCGGTCAGCTTCCGCAGGTCGTTCAACGCTGCATCAATCTCTTCCGGCGTGACCGGACGATTTTCTGTCACATGCATCAATTTTCCTGCGGCAGCTTTCTCGCGGGTAACTTCACCGACGGTCCGGTTCGAAGCGAGCGCTTCTTTGACCATTTTTGCCCCGCTGGCATAGCCGATCACAGGATTCAGTGCAGTGACGACGATGGCATTCTTTGCCAGCCAGCTTTCAGCTTTTTCACGATTCGCGGTCACACCGCGCACGCACTTTTCTGTGAAGGCGTTGACTGCTCCGATCATCACCTGCATCATTTCAAACAGGTTATGTGCGATCATCGGCATCATTACATTTAATTCTAGCTGACCGGCCTGTGCGGCCAGCGCGACAGCGTGGTCGCAACCCTGAACATGATACATCGCCTGGTTGAGCATTTCGGCAAGCACCGGGTTGACCTTACCGGGCATGATGCTCGATCCGGGTTGCACCGCCGGAAGGCGGATTTCATCCAGACCTGTGGAAGGGCCGGAGGAAAGCAGCCTGAAATCGTTCGCTATGCGCGTGAGTGTGATCGCCAGCGTGCGCATAGAAGCCGAGAAATCCGCAGCGTCCGCAAGGGACTGCATCGACTCAAACAGGTTATCTGATTCGTAAAGTTCGAGACCGGAGAGCTTCCTGAGCGTTTTGACCATGCTGGCGTGGTATTCGGGATGCGCGTTGAGCCCCGTTCCGGTCGCCGTGCCCCCGATTCCCAGCCGGCGCAAGCCTTCGGCTGCCCGTCGAATCCGGTCCGCGTCGCGGGAAACGGCCTTCGCATATGCGCCAAATTCCTGGCCCAGGCGAACGGGAACGGCATCTTGAAGGTGTGTTCGCCCGGACTTGACGACGTCATCAAATTCGACCGCTTTTTCCGCCAGGGCCTGGGAGAGATTGCCGGCTGCCTCGAGAAGTTCATCGAGCCGCCAAAGACAACCCAGACGGATGGATGTCGGGATGGTGTCATTGGTTGATTGGGCCATATTGACGTGGTCGTTAGGATGGACCGGCTTTCCGCCCGTTTCGAGGTCAAATCCCAGGATCTGGTTGGCCCTGTTGGCGATGACCTCGTTCGTATTCATGTTGTGGCTCGTCCCCGCTCCGGCCTGGAACGGATCGACAACGAATTGATCGTCCCATTTTCCGGCGATCACTTCGTCTGCGGCAGCCATGATCGCCCTTGCTTTTTCCTCATCGAGGAGACCGAGTTCGTAATTCACTTCTGCAGCAGAGCGTTTAATCATCGCCATGCTCCAGATGAAAGCACGCCATGGACGCAGGCCCGAAATCGGGAAATTCATGACCGCTCGTTGAGTCTGTGCCGCGTAAAGCGCATTTTTCGGTACGCGCATTTCGCCTAGCGAGTCGCGTTCAGTCCTGTAGTTGTCCGACATATTGATTACCTCTATAGATTTTCAGCAATTATGCTGGGTAAACCCCCGACCGGTCAGGACCGGTTCACAAGCCGCTGCTTCGTCGCCAAAAGCCCGACCGTTTGCGGGTGTTGAAAAAATAAAGAGGAAGCCTGTTGACTTCCTCTTAAATTTGAAACATGTGTTTCGCCCTACTCCTCGTAGGCGTCGACTCCGCCTTCCATCGCATCATAACCCGGGCCGTCGGTAAAAAAATCGAAATTGGGCTGGATGTCGGCTGTCAGATCAACGACCTCACCGGCCTCCAGGACCCGCGTATGGCCAAGAGTGACGGTTGCGCCATGGTGGTTAGAGCCGGAGTAATCACCGGTGAGACCTGAACTCGCCGGCATACTAATCACTTCGCCCCCGCGTGCTTCGTACGCTTCAGGAACTTCATCTTCCGGGAAGATGGCTTCGTACGGACATTCCGGGACGCAAGCCCCACAGTCGATGCAGGTATCCGGGTCGATGTAGAACCAGGGCCACTGTTCTTTCGGCTTCCCCGGAACGATACATTCGACTGGGCATACGTCTACACAACCGGAGTCACGCAGACAAAGGCTGGTGATGATATAGGTCATGATGTCTCCTCCAATATTGGTACAGTTTGTGAATTCTATTTCCGCAATCAAATAACGATTCGGCTTGACGTGAAACGGAATTCAAGTAGCATTCCACGTAACATAAAAATTTTAGTCGTCAGGTATATGTTTGTCAAGAAATTCACATTCGCGATGGTTCCCGACCCGAAAAACCCTCCTATTCGCCCCGCATTGGTGATTGCCATAGGTATCCTGGCGGTTTCGACATCATCGATTTTTATTCGCTACGCGCAGCACGATGCACCGTCGCTTGTGATCGCAGCCTATCGCCTCACTCTTGCCACTTTGATCCTCAGCCCCTACG
>JBFGQG010000213.1:0-6440 GCA_041564295.1 Anaerolineales bacterium
CTGACCTCACTGCTGAACCTGCATAGACACTCGCCGGATGCAGAAGGGTTTTGTGAAGAAGATTGCGAAGCTTCTGACCATCCGGACTACAGCGATGACGATGCCATTTTCCCGTTCAGCACCCAATACAGGAATTTTCCATTCAACCCTGATTTCAATCCTTTTGCAAAACCTGAAGGTGACAGGGCGAAAATTTCGAAAGGAAAAACGGCTGGCGCTGTAGACTTAAATATGCAGCTGGCACACATGCGCCGTTCAGGAAATTTTCTGATCCAGCGATTCGGAGTGCTATCCAGGGATTACGTCCGCACCCTGGGGGCGATTATCAGTGGAATTTTCTATTCAGTGATCTTGTTTGGATTGGGACTTTTCCTTTTTGCATCGCTTCATTATGTCCTCATGGGCACGCTGGTACCAGGGATAACTGGTGTTGGCATTCCCACATCGGCACTGATCGCAGAGGCCTCCCCAACAGAGACTGGCGGGAATGAGCCGGAAGTACCTGCTGAAGCCTCTCTGGTGAACCTTTACGACAATATGCTTGCCGCATCCTTTAAAAAATACAACCAGCCCACAGAGACATTTGAAGCTGTTCCTGCCAAAGTTTACCGGTTTGCCATCATTTCCGGCATCTTCGGCAGTTTGGCCTGGGTGTTTATCGTGATCCCATATTACGGCCGTTTCGAGGGCAAGCGAAAAGCCGAACGGAAGGACTCGATGACCATTCCCCCGGAGAAAGATCCGGATATTCCCGTCTTGTGGGTGACGGCTATTTTCCACTTCGTCATCATAATGACCTTCTATCTGTACCTGCGTTTTACAGACACCGATTCAAATCCAAGCCAGTTGTATTGGATGTGGTACCCGTTTTTATACATCGCATCCACGGCGGCAACAGGGTATCTCATCTACTATATCTTTTCGCTCAAACCATTACTTAATAACCGCATCTTCAAGAAACAACATGACCTGGCCCCTATACAACGGTCCATTTTCTATGCTTACGTCGGCATCCAGACACAAGGGGCGATCCTCATCGGCGCTGCTGCGTTGCTTGCCATTCCACACTACTTCACCGTTGAAACGCCAACGGCCGGTTTCACTGTTCCAGGTGGTGCCGCAATTATTTCTGCGGTTTGGGCTTACCTGCTGCAGCGCCGCGCACAAATTACCGGTGGGAGCCGATCATCTGCTTCCAGAATTAACCTTTCTTTCTCGACGGTCAAGTTAGTCCTGAACCTGCTTGTCGGGATTCTCGTTTTATCCTCCATTTTTATGATCGAAGTTCTTTTTGAGCAAACAAATTTTGGAAACATCTTCACTGAAGGGCAGATCCAAGCCCCGGTTGTCGCTGCAATCGTAAATTTCTTTTACGGGCTGACTCAATCTTCCGTTTCGATATTTGGTTTAAGTTTGAACTCCGTAATCCTGCTCATTCTGATTGCCGTAATTCTTGGGTTAGCAGAACTCCGCTGGTCGATCAGCAGCGTCGGAAAGCTGGTCAGGAACTTTGCAAAAGGGACTTATTATAAGAATGGGTTTCGCTTGTTATTGCTGCCCGTAGTGGTCTTGTTGGCAGTCAATCTCGGCTATGAAGGATATTATGAAAGACATACGGCGCTGGTTGGGATCGTAGTTTTTGGCATCCTGCTCTATCTCTTCCTCCTTTTCTATGGGCTGATCAATGCAAATAACATATCCCTGCATTATTTCTACAGAGACCGGATTTCAGATGCATTCCTCAAAACCGATATTGTCAATGACAATGCAGAGCCAATTGTCGTGCGCGACAACCGCAACTTGCTCCTCGCCTCCATGAACCATGAAGGCAGTTCCATCCCATATCACCTGATCATGGGCGCGGTCAGCCTCCAGGGTTCCAAAGACTTAAAACTCAAAGGGAGAAAAACAGCGCCTTTCACTTTTTCGAAATACTACTGCGGTTCAGATATAACGGGGTATGTGAAAACACGCGATTATCGTCGCAATACAAATAAACTCTCCCGCGCTGTGACAATTTCCGGGGCGGCTTTCAGTTCGTCGGTGGGTATTCTCACGTTTTTCGGGCAGGCTTTCATGCTCACTTTGATCAATTTGAGACTGGGTATGTGGTTAAAAAACCCGATGCTCTACAGCGAAAAGAACACCATTCGAGTAGGGAATTACCGGGACGCCAATACTGAAGATGTCTCCAGGATTGATGAAGGCATTCAACAAATCCAGAAAAGGTTCGAAAAACTGATGCATTGGGTAGTCGACTTGATCGAAACCTGGGCGATCTGGCCGCGGTATCTGTACGAAGAAGCGACCGGCAGCATGAATGAAAACCTGCCGCTGGTAAATATCACCGACGGCGGGCATTTCGAGAATTTGGGCCTCTATCCGCTCCTCCAACGCCGCTGCAAGCTGATCATTACTGGCGACGCGAGCGCAGATCCTGAGCACACGGCTAACGATCTCGCTCGCGTGGTCCGACAGATCAATGTCGATGAAAATATCGATATAGACATCAATTTGAAAAGTCTCGACCTCGACGATTCGGATAAGTGCAGGTTCCACTATACTGTCGGACAGATCACCTACCGTGGAGAAACCCCCGAAGACAACGAAACCGGTTATCTCGTTTATATCAAACCGGCGATGACTGGGGACGAGCCAATCGATATCACGAATTATTGGCTGTCGAATAAAAAGGACAAATTTCCCCACCAGTCCACCGTAGACCAGTTTTACGATGAACACCAATTCGAGGCATACCGCCATCTTGGGGAACACAGTGTCGATAGCCTGTTCAAAGATTTAGATATACCGAGAGAACCCGAAGAACGGGCGAGATTCATCTTCAATAAACTTGCGATCAAGTTGCGAGAGAAGCTGGAGAAAAGCGACAACCGTTGAACAAGGCAGTGAGTCGCATCGCTTCTGACGCGCGTGCCAACCGCAGCCTGTCAGGGCAGCGTAACCAGAGCCACTTCGATCGGGTCTCCGTTGCCGACGATTCTAACCGGCACCTTCATTGCTTTTATCTGCTCCAGAAGCAAACGCGACCCAGGTGCACCCCCAAAGGTTTCCGAGTCAAACAGCACGACGACTGGACGGAGCCCGCGGCGGATGAGGTAATCGAGGCTGAGAGTCAATTGCGGGCGAACGGTCGGGGAGATGAGCACGATCGTGCTGCCTCGGGTGATATGCCTTGCCTGCGCCTCGATTAAACCGGCCATGGGCAGCAAACCGTCGGCGCGAAAAAGCGCTAAAGATTCGAGAATCTTTCCAAGCTGCCGCCCGCCCCGATCCGGTGGAAGGAATTCAACGGAGCGGCTACTGCTGACCAGACCGACCGCACGCCGTTTGCGCAGATAGAACCGTGCCAGAGAAGCAGCGACGGTCGCCGCGTATTCTTCTGTCGCCGGCGGCAGGCGGATTTCCTCAAGCTGCTCCTGCAGGAAAACGTTTCTCGATAAATCCGCAGGTGAATACGGCATTGCGTGGTGAACAAGCTTCTCCGCATCCACAAACAACCATATATCTGCCTGTGGATCGAGCTCGAATTCCTTGACCATTAATTTATCTTTTCTGACAGTCGTTTTCCAATGAATCCGGTTCAACGCGTCGCCAGGCATGTACTCGCGCACGCCTGCTGCGTTCGGCGTGACGTAGTGTGTCCGTCTTTGCAGCGCCTCCCCACCAGTCATAACACCCGGCGGATTTGGAAATGATTGCACGTCCACCATCAGCGGGTAAACGAGCAGGTTGTCTTCCACGGGCACCTGCTTTTGGACCGGGAAAAACCCGAATGGATCGCCCGATGCGACCACAGTCGGGCCTAGCTTGAAAATCCCGCGCTGCATCAACCGTGAGCGAGCAAGGTAGGAACGGCGCTGGCGCCCTCCGATCATCGTAATCACGTGTGATCCACGCGTACCGGGTAGATTCGAATGGTCGCGCACCTCCATCCAGAGCTTCGGCAGCCTGCCCGGGTTGTGGATTTCAAATCGTTCCTCATAAATCTGGCCGATATGCGCCCTGCGAAGCCTGGGCTTGCGGTAGACTTTAATTCCACGCAGCGAGAGCTTCGACCAGACCCATGTCCCAAAAAGAAGGATCACCCAGACATACGTCAGCCTTGAGTAGATCTCGGACCCGGTAATCGCGAGCGCAAGGACGCTGATACCCAGCAGCAGCCAGATGACGTAACGCGATGCGGAGGTGTTCATTGGGAACCTATTGTATCTCCAGGATCACACGCGGCTTAAATCGCCGCCGGGTACAGGGACGCCATTCAAAATATCCGTCAGTATTTCTTCAGCTGTCACATCTTTCAACCGCGCGGCAGGGTTAAGGATCACACGGTGTGAGAGCGCCGGGAGCGTAAGGGCTTTTACGTCATCTGGAAGCACGAAGTCCCTTCCCTGCATGGCTGCCCGCGCCTGGCAGGAACGGTACAATGCCAGGCTGCCGCGAGGGCTGGCGCCAAGGTACACTTCAGAATGTTTCCTGGTCTGGTTGACGATCGTAACCATATAATTTTTCACCGACACGGCAGTGAAAACGCCCTTGACCTCTTCCTGGGCTTTCATCAATTCCTCCGCAGTAACGTCCTGCTCAAGCTCCTCAAGCGGATGTTTGAACTGCTGGCGGTCTAGCACTTCTACCTCTGCAGAAGGCTCCGGGTAACCTAGCTGGACCCGGAGGAGGAAGCGGTCAAGCTGCGCTTCAGGGAGCGGAAAAGTGCCTTCATATTCAATGGGATTCTGGGTGGCCAGGACCATGAACGGGGCCGGAAGTGGGTGAGTCACTCCATCAACGGTAACCTGTTTTTCCTGCATCGCTTCGAGAAGGGCGGCCTGTGTTTTCGGCGTTGCCCGGTTGATCTCGTCGGCGAGGACGATTTGAGCCAGTATCGGCCCGGCTCTGAATTCAAATTTTTTGGTTTCCTGGTTGTAAATGGAGACGCCGGTGACATCGCTCGGAAGCATGTCCGGCGTGAACTGGATGCGGCTGAAGGTGCAGCCCAGGGAGCGAGCGATACTGCGCGCCAGCATGGTCTTGCCGACTCCCGGAACATCTTCGATCAGGAGATGTCCCTGGCAGAGCAGGCTGGCAACGGCCAGTTCAACGGTCTCTCGCTTTCCAACGATGACTTTCTCAATATTCGTGCTAACACTATCTGCAAAGACTTGGACGTCCGACATGAAAAACTCCCTGGGCTAATTTAACATATCAATATGTTGATGGCGAGTTAAATGCAACTCGCATAGAATACCACGATTAAAAATTGCAGCCTGAGTCTTCCAAATTTTCTAACTTAGGATTAACCCGTTCATTGTCTCAACATGTTTATGCGTTAATAATAATCGCGCTCAAACTCAACCACAAAGGTGAATAACGCAGCGCCTTTTTTTGGTTTTCAGCTGAGGCAAAGAGCAAAAAAGCCAGGATGAGTCCGCAACCGAATCGGAAAAGGCCCCCCGTTTCCCTGACTGTTGAAAACGGCAGGAACGGTATGACGACGGCATTCATCAGGAGCATGGTCGTCTCTGGACGTGGTGACCTTAATAACCGGGGGATCGTCTTTCGGAGCGACCACAGTGCAGGCAGGTAAAAAAAAGGAACGACGATTAAGCCATAAACGGCAAAATACAGCCAACTGAACGGGCCGATGCGAAACCAGCCCATGAAAGGAATCCACTCGAAACCGGTAGCCATCGCGCCACCCGAAGAAATGCCGAAAGCGCCGAATTGCTGGAAAATCCACACCTGGAAAACGAGGAATGGCGTGATTGAAAACATTACCAGGCCGGCTGCGCCAGCCCAATTTTTTTGCAAGACATCATGGATCAATTTGCCGACAACGAACAGAAGAACTACTTCTTTTGTAAAAACCGCCACTCCGAATAACGCCCATTGAAAAAAGGGACGCTGTCGGCCGGCAACGATACCAGCTGCCACGAAAAAGAATGCCAGCGGCTCGGGCAAGTCCAGCCGTACAGCCAATAAAAAGCCCACCCACAACCCGTAAACGAGCGCATACCAGCGGTTGGCACCGCGCGCCTCAAGCAATTGCGCGACGAGACTCACTCCCAGCAGGTGCGAGATGATACCGATGCCGATTAATACCCACGGTATTGCAGCCGTGTTCCCGAACGAGAAAATCCTGGCGATTAATGGCATCAAGATGCGCTGATACCGGTAGGCCGGGACGTCAAGCATGTCCGCGACCCGCTCAGGCTTCATATCCATGGCGATGAAGTAAACAAATTGACCATCGTACCCTTCAGGATCGAGTGCATCTTCCGTCTGGTATTTCTCCCCGATTCTGACAAAGACCATGGGATCAAAATCGCCCTGGACAAATACGACGCCGAGATAGAATGCCAGGATTACGAATGTCGCCAGTGCAGGCGAAAAGAATCTTGAGCGTAATCTGTTCATTCGCGGTC
>JBFGQG010000214.1:0-6410 GCA_041564295.1 Anaerolineales bacterium
AAACCGCGACTGATCTTGTGTTATTGAAAGAGTAAATGATCAGGATTATCACCGGCAAGTAAAGGAAGCCGAAAAGGAGGGCAGCGTTCGTGCTCAATAAGCTGCTGGTGATGATCGACCCTATCGGGCGGCGTGGTTTTCGGGTCTTATTCCGGGACGCAATCATCGTCGATTGACTCATAATGTCCTCCCAGCTTCCTCACCTCCGGACCGGAAATAGGCGACGACTCCTATCACGACCAGCAGCATCAATACGAGCGAGATCGCAGAACCGAATGGCCAGTTTCTGGCGACGCCAAATTGCCGGTTGATCAATGTGCCGATCATTTCGACCTTTCCACCACCCATAATATCTGGCGTGATAAAAGCCCCTACGACCGGAACGAAAACCAGCACGAGGGCTGCGACGACCCCCGGAAGAGTCATCGGAAGCATTACCCGGACAAACGCCTGCCAGGGTTTCGCGCCGAGGTCCGCTGCCGCCTCCATCAATGTGTGGTCGAATTTCTCAATTGATGCGTACATCGGAAGGACTGCGAATGGGAGATAGCCATATACAAGTCCAAGCACAACCGCGAATTCGTTGAACAACAATTCCAGCGGTTGTTGGATGACCCCGATATTCATCAAGAAAACGTTCAACATCCCTTCTGTTGCCAGCACCTACTTTAAGGCATATGTTCGGACGAGGAAATTGGTCCAGAATGGGATGACGACGAGGAGGAGCAGCGTGTCTCGCCAGCGAGGACTGCGTTTTGAGATGAAGTATGAAAGGGGATATCCGAGGATGATGCTCCAGAAGGTCACTATCAAGGCGATGCGAACGCTGTGTCCGAAAATGCCAATGTACAGCAGCGGATTGCATTCAGGTCCGGCAAATTGCGAGGAACAGGCATTGAAAAGCTGGATGTAATTTTCGAGGGTAAATACGGCCGGCGTCTTTATTCCCCCAGCACGGCCGCGTTCGACGAAACTGATAAAGAGTACGATAATGAGCGGTATGTTGAAAAAAATGAGCAGCCAGAGCGCACCGGGGCTGATCAATCCGAACAGGCGACCGAGCTTAGAACGTCTCGAAAGCGTATTCATCAGCGACCCTCCGGCAAGGAAGTGATTTCAATCTGCTTCATTCCGTCAACACCCTGGCAGCAGTTTGTGTGAATGACACTGTGACTTCTTCACCGATGCTGCACATCCGCTTCGATTCGGCGGTGATATTCTGCTCACGAACGCGGAGTAGCTGTCCGCCTGCAAGCCGGACTCCGTAATGCGTGTCCGTGCCTATATATATCACTTCTACAGCAGTCCCTCGCATGTTGTTGCCGTTTTCAAGCGGGTTATTCAATCGTAGTTTCTCAGGCCGGATTGCCAGGCTAACCTGTGCGCCATTGTTGAAAACGCGTTCAGACCTGACCTGTACGGTTGCTGAGCCTGCAATATCTATGTCATAGTAGCCATTGGAAGATTTTTTAACCTTTGCGTCCACAAAATTAGTTTCGCCGATAAAATCGGCGACGAATTTATTTTCCGGCATCTCATAAATATCAACAGGGCTGCCAATTTGCAAGATCAGGCCTTTATTCATCACCGCGATCCGGTCACTCATCGTAAGGGCCTCCTCCTGATCGTGTGTTACATAAATGAACGTGATCCCAACTTCACGCTGCAGCGTTTTGAGTTCCAGCTGCATTTCCTTGCGGAGCTTGAGGTCCAATGCGCCGAGCGGCTCGTCCAGCAAAAGAACTTCCGGTTTGTTGATCAGTGCGCGTGCAAGGGCAATCCGCTGCTGTTGTCCCCCTGACAGCTGTTGAGGTTTACGTTTTTCCATGCCGGGCAGCCGGACGAGCTCCAGCGATTCTGTCACGCGTTTTTCGCGTTCGGCCCGCTTTACGCCTTTCATTTCCAGCCCAAATCCGACGTTTTGGCCGATCGTCATATGAGGAAAAAGCGCATATTGTTGGAAAACAGTGTTGACCGGGCGCTTATGTGCAGGGACCTGTCCCATCTCCTTGCCATGGATAAAGATCTCACCTTCAGTTGGCAGCTCAAAGCCGGCAATTATGCGCAGGCTGGTCGTCTTTCCGCAACCGGACGGACCAAGCAAAGAGAAAAATTCGCCATCCTGGATTTGAAGAGACGCTTCATTAACTGCGACAACTTCACCACCCCCCGGGGTTGGAAATCGTTTGGTGACGCTGCGCATCTCAATTGCGACAGACTTGGTCATGCATCCTCCTGTAATATGGAATAATGAGTAAATCAATTATAGGTATTAGATGCTAAAGTGACAACGTTTTTCGATGATATTCTGTAGATTTAATTGAAATTTTGAACGGATTGTGTCGAAAAATGCCGTAATCGATGCGATATGCGTCGGTTAGTTACATTCAATGTTTCAGAAGTTGAAAAGTAGGTCCACATAGCAGCAGCCGGCCAGACGATATAATTATCATACATCAGAATTTGAAAGGATGAAGGTCCAGCATTAGAATTATCAAATCCTTAATGAGGTCGCATGTCTCGAAATAACCGCAACAAAAAACCTTTTCGGAGGAAAAACACCAGCTGGGATCCGCTCGCTGCCTGGTACGCTGGGTGGGTCGGCGAGGACGGGAGTCATCACCACCAGAAAATCGCCATTCCCGCTGTGCTTGAGTTGCTCGATTTGTCTCCGGGAGAGAGAGTCCTGGACGTCGGCGCAGGGCAGGGCGTTCTTGCTCAGTACATTGCAGACGCCGGCGCGGAATATGTTGGCATCGATGCAAGTCCAAAATTGATCGAAACGGCGCGAAAACGTCATGGGAAGATCGGAAAATTTTTCGTTGGAGACGCAAGAGCGCTCGCAGGTGTACAGCAAATCGAAGCGAAATCTTTCGATGCGGTTGTTTTTCTGTTGAGTTTACAGGATATGGATGTTTTAGACGAAGTTTTTGAGAGCGCTGCCTGGGCGGTCCGTGCAGGTGGCCGTCTGGCCGCTGTACTGACCCATCCCTGTTTTCGGATCCCCAGGCAGAGCGGCTGGGGGTGGGATGAGAATCGGAAGCTTCAATACCGCCGGGTGGACCGTTATCTGACCCCTTTACCCGTTCCGCTCAAGCCTTACCCCGGGCAGACCGGTGTTAGCCGAAGCTTTCACCGGCCTTTACAGGATTATGTAAACAGCCTTGGCCGGCATGGTTTTGCTCTGATGAAAATGCTGGAGCTCCCGACCTATAAAAAAGCTTCCGGGCCGAAAGCCAGGGCGGAAAACCGTGCAAACGAAGAAATCCCGCTTTTCCTCGGACTGCTTGCGATTAAATCTTGAGGCACTAAGTCGTGTGATCGAATTAAACAACCTTGGGTAGAGACCGCCCCGACAGACGGGCTCACTCGCTGTTCACGGTTGTCAATAAATCCGATTATTCCTAAAATCCAAAATCGAACCAGTTGGTACTGAAAACGATCGAACAGGTGAATGCGATCGAAAGGATCAGCAGAATGAAGCCGCAGCCGCAACCTCCACAAGACACACCCCTGCCGAATCCGAACCGGTCTTGCAGGAAATCGAACACTTTGTCTAGAATAAATAATTTAAGGAACCCTGATAGGCATCCTGGACGGTCTCCCATGTTTTAATCCTCCTTGGTAAATTTCAGCAATTTTACGTGCCACGTCGGAACCACTGCATTTGATTCAAAATAATTTACGATTCAATCATGATTCCGGCGCGCTTTACACAGGGGCGCTCGAAAACTTCCTCGGCGTGAGGGGCTTCTGCGAGTTCTTCGGTCAAATCCTGGCCCGGCCAATGCAGGTTCTCGTGCATCTCTCTTCTCCATTTAGGGCATTCGGAAACATCATATACAATCCCGTTGTAAGCGACGTATTTAGGGTTGCCGCGATCCCCATTATATTGTCGCAATTCTGCATTTGTGAATGTTCGGTCGCTCATTTGGAGAATTATAATGGTCGTTCAATGGGTCTATAGACAACCATAATTAAACCCGTCTTTTCATCCCGCATCGAACGGAATGTGATGCAATTGTGGAACAGGAGTCATTCAGTGGCAGACCTGCGGATAGATATCGATCGCATGATGAACGATTTCGAGGAGTTATCAAAAATCGGAAGCACCGGAGACGGTGGAGTGCACCGACCTGCTCTTTCTAAATCTCACCTGGAAGCGCGCTCCTGGCTCAGGGGCACGATCGAAGAAAGTGGTTTAGAACTACATGTGGACGCTGCAGGGAATCACAGCGGAATCCTCAGGTCAGCTAATCTGGATGCGGCCACTTTATTGATCGGTTCTCATCTGGACTCAGTACCTAACGGCGGCCGCTTTGATGGTGCTTTGGGCGTTCTCACGGGTCTGGAAGTTCTTCGCACGATGAAAGAGGCAAAAATCGACGTCGGCGTTCATCTGGAGGTGATCGATTTTACAGACGAAGAAGGGACGCTGGTCGGTTTAATGGGTTCGCGCGCTGTTGCGGGCATTCTTCCCGAATCAGATCTGGAACACCCGCGCGGCGGCCGCAAAGCCCTGGATGAAGCTTTTCGTAGAGCAGGGATAACGGATCCACTGAGTGCTTCGCGCAATCCGGAAGACCTGGCCGGTTATCTGGAGATTCACATTGAGCAGGGGCCCCGGTTGATCGAGGCGAACGCAGATATTGGTATCGTTACGGCGCTTGTTGGCATCGTGTCTTACCAGTTGGCGTTTCGAGGCAGAGCGGATCATGCAGGGACAACTCCGATGAATGCCCGTCTGGATGCAGGGTCGGCGGCAGCGGATTATATGATTGCGGCCAGGAAGCTGGCTGTGGAAAAATTCCGTAGATCAGTATTGAATTTCGGTCAATGTGAATTCTTTCCGGGTGCATACAACATTGTTCCGGATAGGGCGAACGTTGCCCTCGAGTTTCGCTCGCCGGAAAAAGAAGAACTTGATCGGCTGGAATTAGCCTTGCTTGAAGCATTAGCGCTAATCTGTGATGCTCACGGGCTTTCTCACGTTCACAGGCGCCAGAGCTGCGTCGAGCCGGCGACTTGCGCACCGGTTGCCCGAAAGGCTCTCAAGGAATCTGCGAACGGGCTGGGTTTGACCACAATGGAACTGGTTTCAGGAGCAGGCCACGACGCTCAGTCGATGTGTGCCGTCTGCCCCTCGGGCATGATCTTTATCCCCTCGACCGGCGGCAGCCATAACCCTATGGAATTTGCAACGCGTGAGGCCTGCGAAAATGGGGCAAACACTGTACTGCATGCGGTTATGGCCGGTTGGGGCCGGTCGGGTAAAGACTTTCGGCAAACAGCATGATATCACCGACATCGATTTTTTCGTTGAATGGGAGCGAATGGCTGTTATAAGGCTGGTCGTAAAAGATCGAAATGAACCCATCTTTATCCTGCCAGCGTAACCAGCGCGAAGCGGCATCGGCATTCCAGCGCCGGACTGTTGACCGGTCATTGTTTTCTTCAGGGAATCCCCAACCGCCCAGAACCAGTTCTGCCGGGTAAGTCAGTATCTTCGTATCAATAATATCCGCTGAGGCATAAATCGGCCAATCCATCACGCGTGGGTCCAGCCTGGATTGCATGATGGTCAGCCGTGCCGGCTGGAAATTGGTCGTGATCAGATAGCGTAAAGCGGAACCGAGTACCTCGCCCTGCTCAGACCTGTATATTGCGATTGATTCCAGGGTAAAGTTCAAAGGGGCGTCATGCGGAATCCTAAATTCCGCGTTAAGTTTCCAGGCCTGAAAAACAGAAAGTACTTCTTCAATTATGATCCCATCGGTTCGGAACCAGTTCGCCGAATAAGAAGGGGTCACTGTAATCCGGTCATTATCCGTGAAAGCGAAAAAGCGAGCAGACCGGGTTTTTTCAATGTCCGAAGCCTGGTCGTGCCAGGTCCGCACTCCGTTTACCGTGCTGGCGTACAGGGTTTTTCCATCAGGCGTGAATGCGAGCGCAAGAACCTGGTCCTGCCGGCCTCGTTGGAAGTCCTGGATATGCTCACCGGAAGGAATCCTCCAGAGATTGACGAAACTATCGAAGCCGCCGACTGCCAGAACATCACCATTGGGTGAGAAGGCCAGCGTTGACGCCCAACTGTTATGCTGCAAAGTGGACTGGTATTCTATCTGCGGATTCAACTCGCTGGTATTCATATCCCAGAGAATGACCTGGTTGTCGCTGCTGGAAGTCGCTAAAAGGTAACCGGGATCGAGGACTGGTGAAAATGCCACATCGAGTATGCGGTCGGTGTGACCGCCAAGACGAACGACGACTTCTCCGTCTGAAACGCGGCGAATCCAGACTTCCCTGTCATTTGCATATGCGATCCATTTACCATCTGGAGAGAAAGACACTGCATTGACACTTTTCTGTGCGTAACTTTTTGTGAGGACGAAGTCCTGATTTTCGAGGCT
>JBFGQG010000215.1:0-6398 GCA_041564295.1 Anaerolineales bacterium
CGTTCGAGGTCGTTATATGGTACGAGGACAAGCAGATCCTCAATGGCTTTTGGAACCCCGGTCGAAATCGGAACAAGCTGCGGGTCGTCTTTTGACCCCATCGCCTTAGTATCCGAATTTGCAGTGCTGTAGAGCACATAGTCGTGGGCTCCATGGTACTGACCTTCGAACTTCAAGATTTTTTCGCGGCCGGTGTGTGCGCGCGCAATGCGGATAGCGTGCATGGTAGCTTCCGTACCTGTGTTTGAGAGCCGGACTTTATCCACACCAGTCATTCGTTTTATCCGCTCGCCGGCTTCCACTTCATGAGGTGAAGTGAAAGCGTATAGTGTGCCGTCTTTCATCACTTCAGCCACATGCCGGACGACACGTTCATCGGCGTGTCCGAGGATCATGGGGCCGAATGCAAGCCGGTAATCCACATAGCGTTTATCATCGGCGTCCCAGATGTAAGGGCCTTTCCCGCGTGCGATTACGATAGAATCATCGTCACCCCAGTATCGGAAGTTTGAGTTTACCCCATAAGGGAAAACTTCAAGTGCTCTTTTGAATATTGAGCGTGCTTTTTCCCCTTGCGTTTTCATAAAATCGTCTCCTATATTCAGGTTGTTGGCTGCCCGTTGTTTGCGGGAGAATTAAATGTAGCGGGTTATCCGTCTGAAAACCCTGATGATCCTCTGTTTTCATAACCGGTATCGATGGCGCGGTCAGTGCTGTCGATCGCTTGTGTGGCGAGGTAATCACACCGTTCATTTTCCTTGTCACCCGAATGGCCTTTGACCCAGCTCCAACGGATGTCATGCTGGTCGGCTAACGCTGAAAGGCGTTCCCACAGGTCCCGGTTTTTAACAGGCGACTTCGCGGCCGTCTTCCACCCGCGCTTTTTCCATTGGTGGATCCATGAGGTGATGCCCTGTTTGACATAACTCGAGTCTGTATGCAGCGCCACCTGCGATGATTGATTGAGCGATTCAAGTGCGGCGATCACGGCCATTAATTCCATGCGCTGGTTTGTTGTTTGTTGGTAGCCTTTTGAAATCTCCTTCCTGTGTTTTCCGCTGATCAATACCGCACCAAAGCCACCAGGGCCAGGGTTTCCACTGCATGCGCCGTCCGTGTATATGACGACCTTCGGCCTTAAGATCGACTTCATCCGGACCAGTTTTCTTCACGACCGTACGGATACCAGTAATCCTTAACTTCGCCATCAAGATCCCAATGCACATGCTTTACGGTCGTAAATTCGTCCAGTCCTTCCTGGCCGAGTTCGCGTCCACCGCCTGACATCTTCATGCCTCCGAACGGCCCGGCATAATTATCCGTCAGGGGATCATTGATCCAGATCGTGCCGGCCTGGACGCCTTCGAAGAATCGTTTGACCAGTTTTCCATCGTGGCTCATCAGCGTGGCGCCAAGTCCATATTCCGAATCGTTTGCAAGGTGGATGGCTTCGTCGAAATCAGAATATGGCATCAATGGTATGACAGGGCCAAAGGTCTCCTCACGCATGATGCGCATTTCATGGTTTACGCCGATCAGAACTGCCGGTTCTAGAAAGAACCCTTTTTCCATATCCGCAGGTCGTTTTCCACCGGTGAGCACACGTGCACCGTCTTTGACGGCCTCGTCTACCTGGCCTTCCACTTTGCGCCTGAAATTGTCTCGCAGCATCGGACCGAGATCGGTCTGCGGGTCGAGGCCGTTTCCGAGTTTTAGATTGCTGACAAATTCGGTCAACTCTTCTGCAAACTGCGGGAAAATACTCTCGTGAACATATACCCGCTCGGTGCTCGTACAGACCTGGCCTGAATTTAGCAGCGCGGAGTAGGCAAGTCCCGAAACTGCAACCTCCATCTCGATGTCCGGTGCGATCACCATTGGGTCTTTTCCACCGAGTTCAAGGTGGAGTTTTTTCATCATAGGCGCGCCGATCGAGGCGATGCGCTGCCCTGTCGCCAGGGAACCCGTAAATGCGATCATCGGGACATCAGGATGCCGCACCAGCACTTCACCGGTTTCTGGTCCGTAACCGGTCACGACGTTCACAACACCTGGGGGGAAATCCTTAAATGCGATCTCAACCAGGCGCAGTGTTGCCAGGGGCGTGTACTCGGAAGGCTTGATGATGACAGTGTTGCCCGTTGCAAGCGCCGGCGCAAGTTTCCAGGCCAGTAATAGCAATGGATAGTTCCACGGAACGATACAACCGACCACCCCATAAGGCTCTTTGAGGATGAAATTAAATTGTGCTGGATCTCCGGGGGGAATCACTCTGCCGCGATCATGACGGGCTAATTCAGCGTAGTAGTCCAGCGTGTTGTAAGTCCAGAGGAGTTCCTCTTCATTTTCAACAAACGGCTTACCTTCCTCTAACGTCAGGAGTCGTGTGAGCTCTTCCTCATGGTCACGGATGCGGTTTGCTGCCGCATGCAGCATCGCCGCTTTCTCCGCTCCGGGTACATCGCGCCACTCCGGAAAAGCGGTTTTTGCTGCTGAAATCGCTGCAAGGACATCTGCTTCGGTGCCGCGCGGAACATCAGTGATCACTTCCTCCGTTGCCGGATTTATGATGTCAATCCGGTCGACCGCCATACCTGATGTGAACATACCATTTATGAAAAATTGATTCATGCTTGTACAACTCCCTTCGCGAAAGAACCAGGGTCTTTCAATCCCACCGGCCGTTAACTGAATGGCGATTCCCTTTCTCCGCGGATATACAGTTTTGGAGGAAATATTCTCAAGTCCTATTGTAACGCGAAAATGGGAAATCAGGCTAAAATCGGAGAAAAATTACCGAAAACTTGTCGAAAAACATCAAAAGAAATGCCCAATTGCGAATTATTTTCCGAACTTTATACCCGCTATTGAATCGTTTCAGAAAATTTTGTCTGTGATAAGATTTCGGGGACAATCCCGCAAGGAGGAAATAGCATTGAAAGAAAAATTGCGATCTCTCAAAAATAGACTTCGCGAGATCAACGATCTCGAATCAGCTGCAGCAGTCTTATCATGGGACCAGGAAACATATATGCCGGTGAAGGGCTCCACTGCACGCGCGCGCCAGCTGAGTACGCTTCAAAGAATTGCGCACGAGAAATTTATCAGCCCTGATTTCAGCGAAATTCTCCAAACGCTGGTTGAAGAGGTCGATACCCTGCCGCCGGATTCGGACGATGCGTGCTTGCTGCGATTGGTCCATAAACGGCACCAGCGCGCTGTCCGGATCCCGCCAGACAGGTTAGCTGTTTTTTACGAACATGCTGCGAATTCATATCCTGTTTGGGCTCAGGCCAGAGCTGAGGATAATTTCAAACTTGTCGCACCAAACCTGGAGAAAACTCTGGCTTATTCGCGCGAACTGGCCCAATATTTCCCGGAGTTCAACCACATTGCGGACCCGCTGATCGATATGGCAGATCCTGGAATGAAAGCGACCGATATCCAGTCGGTGTTTGCCGAGTTACGAAAAGAGCTTGTACCGCTTGTGGCAGAGATCAGCGAAAAACCCCAGATAGACGACAGCTTTTTATTCCGTCATTACCCCGAAAAGCTGCAAACCGAATTCGGATTGGAAGCCGCCGGTAAAATCGGGTTTGACCCGCTGCGCTGCCGCCAGGATAAAACGCGGCATCCATTCATGACGAAATTCAGCCTGAATGACATCCGTATCACCACCCGCTATGATGAAAACTATTTTTCTGACGGCTTCTTCAGCACGATCCATGAGATGGGACACGCCCTCTACGAATTAGGCATCAACTCGGCGTTCGATGGTTCACCACTCGGTAACGGCGTATCCGCCGGCATCCACGAAAGTCAGTCCAGGATGTTGGAGAATCTGGTCGGGCGCAGCCGAGAATTCTGGACCCATTTCTATCCGCGCGCACAGAAAATATTTGCTGACCAGCTGTCGGATATATCCCTGGATGATTTCTACGCGGGGATTAACAAGGTCCAGCCTGCCTTGATTCGCACAAACGCGGACGAAGTGACGTACAACCTGCATGTGATGATCCGGTTCGATCTTGAGCTCGCTATGCTGCAGGGTGATTTAGCGATACGTGACCTGCCTGGCGCATGGCGAGACCGCTATGAATCAGATCTTGGCGTTTCCCCTTCAACAGACGCGAAAGGTGTCTTGCAGGACGTGCACTGGTTTGCCGGAATCATCGGCGGTTCTTTTCAAGGGTATACACTTGGAAATATCATCGCCAGCCAGTTTTTCGAACAGGCACAGACTCAAATCCCCGATTTCTTTGAACTGCTTCAGTCTGGAGAGTTTAACCCCCTGCAGGATTGGTTGGTCGAGAACGTTCACGTACACGGATCGAAGTACGAACCGGCTGAATTGATTGAACGCGTGACCGGAAAAGGGTTAGACGTGCAGCCGTTGATTCGCCACCTGCGGTCGAAATTCGGTTCTCTATACAACCTGGATGCGTAGCGATCAGACTGGCGGAAGGCGCTTACTGCAGTTCGGGCAATTAATTTCGTTGGACCGGACAACAAAACCGCAGTTCAAACATGTGCGTGGTTGAACATCGCCTAGGGGAGCGCCGCATCCAATACAACGCGGCTCGCCGACCGGATTGGCAGTGTCACAATAATCACAGACCATCCGGCGCAGTCTTTCCGATAACTCATGTGAGGCAGCCTTAACGCGAGCAAGTTCTCGGATCGTGTCCCAGACTTTATCATTGAGCTGAAGCGATTCGATGTCCTGTGCGATATCATCGAGCCGGCCGAGGAGACTGAAGGGATTCTTCAAGGCGGAAAGTGCAGAAGCCCCAAGACTCGCTGCAACGCCCATCCAACTCTGTTCGCCGACCTGGACGGATACACCGTCATCTAACTGCGCCAGGGTTACCGTCAGGGCAGTTTGCCCACCAGACCGAGCCATCCTGTCGGTTGCGATCTGTACGACAACCTGTGATCCTGAGCCTACCTGCTGCGCTCGATAGTTGCTGCGGTTGAACGTGGCGACAAGTTTTTGTGCGATTTCGCCAGGTGTTAAATTTCCGTGAAAGATTTTTGTTTCCATTGTTTTATAAGGTATAGTATAAACCCGTTGCCCGGAAATCAATCCATATTTCATGGGGCTTCGGCAGCGGTTAGGGTAGTTAACACCCGAATCAATTATTCTTGCGCTTTGGAGTAAGCATGCGTAGTCAGTTCTCTATACGAATTTTAATGTTTTTGGGTGCAGTGGTCTTGATGTTGACGATGTTCCAGGGGACGGCATCCGCAGATAATCCCCAGCAGCAGCCCACAGGTGTTATCCCGACAGTGACCGGCACGCCGACGGGCCCGCTTGCCACAGTCCGTTCGGACAACGCCAGGATCAATGTTCGCTCCGGTCCGAATATCTTCTACCCGGAGGTTGGTATCCTCGTTGCCGGCCAGCAGGTTGTCGCTGTTGGCCGGACGCCGGGCGGAGACTGGCTGCAGATCGTTTACCCAGGTGTGCCGGAGGGCGTTGCGTGGATCTATGCAGGCCTGGTTAGTCTCGGGCCGGGAAACCTTCCTGTAATCGAGCCGCCGCCCACACCGACGCCCCGCACCACCCCAACGGTGGATCCGACTCTGGCAGCACAGTTCAATATCCAGTCCACACCTACAAGACTGCCGACGTTTACTCCACCTCCTCCGCTCTCGATTCCAGAATTTTCTGATTCAGGCGGCGCGATCGTGACGGGCATCCCAACAGGTTTCCTGATTGCTTCCCTGGCCGTGATCGGCGTATTCGGATTTATTATCTCACTGTTGAGGAGAGGTTGATTCTGAAGCCAGTTAAACGAAAAACAGCCGGGAATACCGGCTGTTTTTCGTTATTTTTAAGGGTTATCAGTGACAGCCGCCGCCTGTGGGGGCCGGACCGCTGTCTTTCGTGCGAAATGAACTGCCGCAGCCGCAGGCTGCAACGGCATTCGGGTTGTCGATTTTGAAACCGCTGCCCATGATGTCTTCTACATAGTCGATCCGGGCGCCGCGAAGGTAATCCATGGAAACTTCATCCACAACCACGCGCACACCATGGAATGCAAACTCGAAATCAGTTTCGCGCACATCGCCTTCAAGCGCCATGCCATATTGAAAACCAGAGCAACCGCCGCCTGAAATGAATAGACGAAGTGCATATTCATCTGATGATAGCGATCGTTTTTCGAGGAGCCCGGTTACGGCTTTCGCGCCGGATTCGGTCAATTCGACCTCGTTTGTTCGCAGTGGGATTTCATCCATTATCGTCATTGAATTTCCTTTATTGCATATTACTGCCGATTTTTAAGAATTTTATACAACAAATTCAAACGTGTCAACCGGTAAAGGCGCCTGCATATAGATTCTCACGAATACTTCATTTGACGCTTGATCTCCCGTTCCGCATCCCGGCGAGC
>JBFGQG010000216.1:0-6343 GCA_041564295.1 Anaerolineales bacterium
CGCTAGATGCAATCAGGTTTTTTCTGCTCCAACCGGACGCTTTCAATTGGCTGGGTGGCACCCTGGCAACGGGTCGGATCCGGACCCGCAAGGTCCGGCCAGGCTGGGGCCGCCTGAACTGCGGCCGCTTGACGGCATTTCCCATGCAGGAGACCAGCGCCTTACTCCTCGTCGCGACCCATGAAAGCACACTCGATCCGCTTGACCGGGCGCTGTTCAGGTCGCTGGGCCGGCACCTGGAAAAGTCTGGCGAATCAGGCGGTTCGCTTAATGAAAAACCACAAAATGAAATTGCCCGCAATGCCAACCTTGTTCCCGGGCTCGATATTACCGAGCTGGATTTTGAGAGCGTGTTGAAGCGCTCGGTTGAACGCGCACGCGAGATCGTCGGGGGGACCGGAGCGGAATTGGGTTTAGTCGACCAGCGAAACGAGGCCGTCCGTGTGCTGTGGAGCGATGTCCCTGGAAGAGAAGAGGAGCAATATTTCGTCCCTCTTGGGGAAGATGTGACTGGCAAGATAGCGGAGACAGGCATGCCGGTCGTTGTTAACCACTATCCTGGTTGGCCGGATCGCAGGAGGGCCCCGGTGCTTTACGAATCGGTCGTTGGCGTGCCGCTTCGCTACAAAGGCGCTGTTATCGGCACCCTGACGGTTGTGGACGATACGCCGGGCCGCCGATTCACTGAAGAAGATACTAACCTCCTGGAAGTTCTGGCGACACAGGTTGCTATCTCGATCCGGAACGCCCGGCTTTTTCAAGAATTGGGCGATCGTATTAAAGCTCAGAAAGCGGCGGAAGGGCGGATGGTTGAAGCGGCGCGGCTGGCGGCAATCGGTGAAATGGCTGCCAGTGTTGCACACGAACTGAACAACCCTTTGACCGTGATATGCGGATTTTCCGAACTCCTCCTGGATGAATTTCCGGAAGAATCGCGCCAGCGGGAAAATATGTCGCTCGTCCTCAGCGAAGCGCGCAGGGCAAGAGAAGTGGTCAGGCGGCTGCTTGATTTTTCAAGGCGCGAAAAAAGCATGATGGCGCCTGTCAATCTCAATGAGGCCATATCACAGGTGCTGGCGCTCGTGCAGCCGATGGCGCTCACTCAGGGCGTCGAAATCCGATTCGAAGCCTGGGAAGACCTGCCGTCTATCTACGGAGAACGCAGCCAGATCCGGCAGGTGCTGCTCAACCTTGTAACGAATGGCATCCAGGCGATGCAGCAAGGCGGCAATCTACATATTCAAACAACCCTTGAAAATGGTGCAGAAGCGCGCGTGGCGCTCCGCGTCATAGACGAGGGGGTCGGCATTCCAGACGAATATATCAACCAGGTGTTCGATCCGTTCTTTACGACAAAACCAATCGGTTCCGGTACCGGACTGGGTCTTTCGATCAGTAAAAAAATCATCATGGACCACGGCGGCGAAATCCAGGTTGAAAGCCGGGAGCGTGAAGGAACTTGCTTTACCGTTCTTCTCCCCGTTCTGGATAAAGCCCGGGAAGGCATCGTTTGATCAACGATAAGATTGTCATGGTTCTCGACGACGAACCCGGTGTGGCGCAGTATTGCCAGACCGCCCTGGAACGCGCCGGTTATGAAGTTATCTCACTCAAAGATGCTCGGCAGGCAGTTGGTGTTTTGCAGCAGGCCCGTATTGACCTGCTCCTCGTCGACATCCGGATGCCCCACATGGACGGATTCCAGGTCATGGAAATGGCGCGTGAATTCCAACCTGAGATTGCGATCCTGATCATGACCGGCTATGGGACGATGGAGACGGCCACCAAGGCGCTCCGCATGGGTGCAAACGGGCTGATCCTAAAACCGTTCTCTTCAACCCAGGAACTCATAGATGACGTCCGCAGTGCGCTGGAAGACCGGGACCACCATCGTGAAGTTGCGCGCTTACAGGCCCTTCGTCCGCTATTAAAAAACACTGAATCGCTCTTTTCGACCACGGAAGAATCTCAAGTTGTCGACATCATCCTTGATTCAATCCAATCCCTTTTGAACTGCGGGCATGCAGGTTTTTATCAACGGGAACCACAGGATAACGGTCCGGACTTCTTGAAACTGGTCAAAAAGCGGGGTGAACCGCTTCCGGGTGAACCGACCGGTTTTACAGGCGGGCCGGTGTCGCGGGCGGATGCATGGGGGGCCTGTGTGCGAGTCAATCCTGATGGGATTGACGATCACGAGTTGTTTGAAAAAATCTGGACAAACGGATTGGGCGCTGTTCTATGCATTCCTGCACTGCGCGGTACAGGTGTAAATTCTGTATTGCTCGCTGGTCGGGGCCCGAACGAGCTGCCGTTTACAGATGCGGATGTCGAATTGTTTTCCATCCTCGCGAAGCAGTCCGCGGTAGCATTGGAAAATGCCAGGTTGTATGCCAACCTGCGGTCGACCCTTGTGCAGGTCCAGGAACAACAGCAAGCGCTCTTACAGTCCGAAAAAATGGCTGCGATCGGCAGGCTGACCGCGAGTATCGCCCACGAGGTCAATAATCCATTACAAGCTGTACGTAACTGCCTGCACCTTGTCAATAGGGAAGACCTGGTCCTTGAAAAACGGAACGAATACCTGACCCTGGCGCAGGATGAGCTGCAGCGCCTGATGGACACCGTCCAGCAGATGCTGGATTTTTACCGGCCGAGTGCACTGCAGCGGGAGCATGTTGACATTAACGCCCTTGTGCAGAACGTGATTGCTTTGCTCACAAAAGAATTCCAAAACCACAACATCACCATTGAAACAAAACTGGCAAAAGGACTGCCCCTTCTCTACCTTGTCCGCAACCAGATCCAGCAGGTGATTTTCAATATCCTTTTGAATGCAATGGAAGCGATGCCGAACGGCGGTAAAGTTGCGATCCGGAGCGGTCGGACAGCGGATATTCTTGAAATTCTCATTGCAGACTCAGGGCCGGGAGTACCCGAGGAAACCCGCAGCCAGCTGTTCGAACCGTTCATCAGTTCGAAACCACAGGGAACGGGATTGGGTTTATCGGTCAGCTACAGCATAATAGATACGCATGGTGGAAAAATTGAACTGGTTGACGGGAAAGGTAATTCGACCGGGTTGGTGGGAGCCTGTTTCAAAATTTCATTACCGATTGTGGAGGTCCTATGAAAGGGAAAATACTAATCGTTGACGATGAAGCGACCACACGCTTGTCCCTGGCTGAAATCCTGCAGTTAGAAGCCTACCGGGTGACTATTGCCGAGAGCGGTGAAAAAGCCCTGGAGTTCCTCGAGGACGAAGCGTTCGACCTGATGCTGCTCGATATCAAAATGCCCGGCATTGACGGCGTCGAAGTGCTCAAGCGAGCCGGCCAGATTTTACCCGATTGTAAGGTCATCCTCCTGACGGCCCACGGCTCCCTCGAATCAGCGATCGAAGCCGTCCGGCAGGGAGCGCATGACTACCTGCTCAAGCCGTCTTCCCCGGGTGATATCCTCTCCAGCGTCAGCCGCGCGATGAACGAACGCTCGGATACCGACCGCAGGCGACGCTTGATCGAACAAATGGAAGCTTCACTGAAGCAGCTCAAAGATGCAGAAGGCATCATGGAGGCTGCACCGGTGATCGGTTCCGTGATAACTTTGTCCGATGGTGTGATGGTGGACCTCGAGCGGCGCGAGATCTGGAAAGGGGACGAAAAGGTGATGTTCACGCCGACGGAAGGCAAACTCATGAAGGTCCTGCTCGAAAACCGCGGCCGGGTCCTCAGCCATAAAGAACTTGTACTGCTCGTCCAGGGGTATAAGACGACGGATTGGGAAGCTCCAGAGATCTTGCGCCCGCTTGTCAGCAGATTACGGCGCAAACTTGGAAAATTTCCCGGCGGCCGCGACTGGATTACGAATGTGCGCGGTACCGGTTATGTATTCGATGGGGGCGAAGGTTAGGTTATAAGACCTGGGATATATCGATATCCGGCGTTGGGGGGGACAACCAATGGAGCCAACCGCCAGGGCGCGCGCGTTGAGATCCGGCCTTATCAAAGACGACGAGCGCAACGATCACCATCAGCATCCCGGCGCCTAACCATTGCGCGCCGCTCAACCGCTCGCCAAGCCAGACATAAGCTACACAAACAGTGACCAGCAGTTCTAGCAAGCCGATGATCGCTGTCTGCATACCACCGATGAGCTTTACGCCTGTAAAAAGCATCAGCCTTGACAATAAAGTCACGATTGTCAAACCCAGGACGGGTACCCATCCGGCATGTGAAAATTCAGGCAGTGGAAGCCGGTCCCCGATAAGGAAATAAGCCGGAACAACCACTGCGCTCATTGCTGCGAGGGTGTAAAAAGTTACCGTCTGGGCGGGCATTTCGTAGAGGACGCGCTGGTTGATGGGGAGATGGAGAGCATACAGGGCTGCGGCACCCAGCATCATGGCGACACCAATCATATCCAACGAACCGGTCGGAGCCTGGATGAGCAGATAAATAGCCGGAACCGTTAACAAAAGCCTGAAAATGGTCATCCGGCTTGGCGGCTGGCGATCCAGCGTCAGCCAGAGGGCAACGAAGAGGGGATAGGTTGAATTCAGAAGCTGCCCGACGCTTGCGTTGATGCGTGCGAGAGATCCGTAAAACAGCAGGGACCCCAGACCGTTAATGACGCCTGCCAGTATGCAGCCGATTAATCCCGCCGGGTAGATGTAGAGATATCTGCGTTGGGTCAGCACAATCGCCAGGAGGACGAAGAATGCACCGAGAAATGTGCGGACAGCCACCACTGCAAGCGGTTGAATGCCTTCCAGGATGGCCATTCGCCCAAACACTGGAGCGAGTCCTAAAAAGAAGGCGGATGTTAAAGCTGCCCAAAGCCCAGTAAACCGTTTCATGAAAATCTGCCTGCTGCGAACATCTCAGTCGACCAGGGTCCGGATCTCTGTAAGCAGGTCGTCTTGCATGAAACTGCCTTTTTGCATCAAAGATTCAATGCGACCGCTCAACCGCTCTTTCTCAGCGCTTGTCAGATCTTTGGCTGTTACAACGATAACGGGGATCTCCGCAAGGAGCGGGTCATCTTTCAGGTGATCGAGGACGACGAAGCCATCCATTTCAGGCATCATCAAGTCCAGAATAATGAGGTCAGGCCGGCTTCTGCGCGCCTTATCCAACGCCTGGTAGCCGTTCTCCGCCTGCTCAATGGCGTAGTTGCCCTGTGATTGCAGAATGCGCATGATGAGCCGGCGAGCCTCAGGCGTGTCATCGACTACGAGTACATGCGGGAAACGGTCATCCGTGACGCGGCTGAGCGCTGCCAGCAGACCTTCTTCCTGACTTTCCATTGCCGGCCTGACCGGGTATGCGACGTCGCGCGCCCATTGATCACCGAGCACCAACGGTTCGACAGGCATGGTGTGGCCTGTGCAGTTAACTACGACGACTTCGTCCGATTTGATCTCGCCGTTCCTGACCAGCTTTATGAGACCAGCAAAGGCAACGCCGGAAGCCGGTTCGATGGATAGTCCTTCCATTTTCGCAAGAACGTGCAGTGCTCGGAAGGCTTCTTCATCCGTTACGCTTTCAAAAGCGCCGCCGCGGCCTTTTGCCAACCCGTCGTAAAGCAGGGTATAAGACCTGCCCGGGTCCCCCGTAGCGAGAGTGGAAATATGTGTCTTTGGAGAGGCGATCGGCCTGGCTGTCCTCGTCTTTTCTTTCCAGGCAGTCACCATCGGTGAGCAGCCATCGGCCTGCACGATGCCGATCTTGGGCACCTTATCGATGAGCCCTAGCTGTTTCAATTCATTAAAACCTTTGATCACTCCGACCGGTCCAAGGCCGCCGCTGACTGCTTGAATGTACCAGTCTGGCGCTCTCCAGACCGTACCGGCCTGTTCAGGATCGTGCGGCAGCTGTTTGCGGTAGTAACGCGAAAGCTGTTCGGTGGATTCGAAAGCGATCGTCTTCATCGCCTCGACGGACGAAACTGACCGGGTGCCACGGTCGAGGTAGAAGCCGCGCTGCCTGGCAAATTCAGCCGCCATTTGCTTGGCCTGGTCATAGGTGCCTGTGACCTTGATCACCTGAGTGCCGTAGAGGGCGACCTCACGCATTTTTTCAGCGGGTACTGTGCTGGTCAGGAACGCCCAGCACTTGATGCCGGCGCGGGCTGCCAGCGCAGAATAGGCTATTGCCACATTGCCCGTTGAAGCAATCACGACTTCGGTAATCCCGGCTTCTTTGAGTGTGGCGATGGTCAACGCCGCCTGGCGGTCTTTAAAAGATGCTGTGGGTCCCTGGCGCTCGTCCTTGATGTAAATATTCTCATTTCCGAGCATCATCCCCAGGTTTGCGGCACGGATCAGAGGAGTGCCGCCGGC
>JBFGQG010000217.1:0-6318 GCA_041564295.1 Anaerolineales bacterium
AGCGCGACGACATCGAGCTCCAGGCGATTTATGATGCACTCGACTTTCATTTCGGCGGCAAGCAAAAACCGATCGATCTGAACTACCGCGTGATCACCATGGCTGCAGAGTGGGCGAAAGAAAACCTGCCGGCCCAGGATCGCTTCAAGGTCGAGCGCATCGATAAAACCGGCGGCTACATCATGGCGGACGGCAACACAGCTGCCGCTTTGGGCTCGATTTTCGGTGGCGTCCAGCTGGTGACCTGGTATCCGATTACGCCGGCCTCCAGCCTTGGCGAGTCGTTGAACGAGTACCTTCCCAGGCTGCGCAAAGACCCTGAGACGGGCAAACACACTTTTGCGGTGATCCAGGCGGAAGACGAGCTGGCCGCGATCGGTATGGCAGTCGGAGGAGGTTGGTCCGGCCTGCGGGCGATGACGAGCACCTCTGGCCCTGGGATCAGCCTGATGACCGAGTTCG
This sequence comes from Anaerolineales bacterium, assembly GCA_041564295.1. GTDB lineage: Bacteria > Chloroflexota > Anaerolineae > Anaerolineales > JABWBV01 > DATDOR01. The sequence goes on from JBFGQG010000217.1 coordinate 463, forward strand.
CCGGCCTGGCTTATTATTCAGAGACTCCCGTCGTCGTCTGGGACGTGCAGCGAATGGGACCGAGCACCGGCCTGCCGACTCGCACCTCGCAAGGTGATCTGACACAGATTTATTTCCTCGGGCACGGCGACACGCAGAACGTGATCCTCATACCGGGTTCCGTTTACGAGTGCTTCGAGTTCGGCTGGCGTGCTTTCGACATTGCCGAGGAACTGCAGGCGCCGGTCTACGTGCTCAGCGACCTCGATCTCGGCATGAACAACTGGATGACCAGGCCCTTCGAGTATCCTGAAGGTCCGATGAAACGCGGAAAAGTGCTCTGGGAAGAAGACCTGGAGAAACTGACCGAACGCTGGGGCCGCTACCTGGACGTAGACGGCGATGGAATCCCTTACCGCACGATCCCGGGCAACCGCCACCCGGCGGGCGCCTGGTTCGGACGCGGCACGGGTCACGACGAGTACGCCCGTTACACCGAGGAAGCCGACGACTGGGACCGCAATATGCACCGCCTCGCACGGAAATACGAGAATGCGCGCGATCTTGTTCCTGCTCCCGAAATCCAGGAGGTTCCAGGCGCCAAAACCGGCATTATCGCCTACGGCTCGACCGATCCGGCCGTCCTCGAAGCGCGCGATCGCCTGAGCGCAGACGGGCTTCCTGTCGATTACCTGCGTGTGAGGGGACTGCCGTTCAACGGAGAGGTGCGTGATTTCATCAAAAACCACGACCGCGTGTACATTGTTGAAATGAACCACACCGGGCAGATGAACCAGATCCTGAATATCGAATACCCGGCAGAAGCCAGCCGGCTGATTTCTTTGACCCATAACAACGGCTTGCCGCTGACCGCCCGGTGGATTTCCGAGCAAATAACCGAGAAGGAGAACCGCTAAGATGACTGCAACTCCGCAAACGACGCGTCCGGCAAACGAAAACGCCGCCGGATTGACCAAGAACGAATACCGCGGCGCAGCGACTACGCTTTGTGCAGGCTGCGGCCATAATTCCATCTCGAACCAGATCATCCAGGCATGCTTCGAGATGAACCTTGTCCCTGAAGATGTCCTGAAATTCAGCGGTATCGGTTGTTCGTCCAAAAGCCCGGCTTATTTCATGAACCGATCTTTCGGCTTCAACAGCCTTCATGGACGTATGCCTTCGGTAGCGACCGGTGCACTTTTCGGCGACCACAGCCTCAAGGCTGTCGCTGTCTCAGGAGATGGGGATACGGCCAGCATCGGTATGGGGCAGTTCAAGCACGTCATCCGCCGGAATCTCAATATGCTGTATATCATAGAGAATAACGGCGTTTACGGACTGACCAAAGGCCAGTTCTCTGCCACCGCTGAAGAAGGCCTCGTCCTGAAATACCACGGCCGCAACCCGCATGAGCCGATCGATATCTGTTTTGAAGCCCTTGCAGCCAACGCAACTTTCGTCGCGCGCAGCTTTGCCGGCGATGCCAAACAAGTTCGAGAGCTGATCAAGGCCGGGTTGAGCCATAAGGGTTTGGCGATCCTCGATATCATCAGCCCTTGTGTGACCTTCAATAACGACGATGCAGCGCACCACTCATACGGTTGGAGCAAGGAGAACGAAACGCCGATCCACGACATCACATATGTTCCGCTCAGGGAAGAAATTACTGTCGAGGATTTCGAGGAAGGCGACTTCCGGACCGTCACCATGCACGACGGATCCTTCGTACGCCTGAAAAAGCTCGAGCGCGATTACGATCCGACCGATCGCCTTGCCGCCCTTCAGGTTCTTGAAGAAGCTGCGACGGATCAGGTCCTGATCACCGGTTTGATCTACATTGAGACCGGCCGGCCAAGCTTCACCGAGTTCTACAACCTGACTGATAAAGCACTCAATCGCCTGGCCGAAAGCCATCTCCGTCCGAGCAGGGAGACGCTGGCCGAAGTTAACGCGATGATGTTTTGAGCCAAATTGTTTCTTTCGAAAAAAATCGCCGGTGCTTTGAACTACAGCGGCGATTTTTTTTCGTATGGGTGCAGCAATGACACTGTGACGGAGCCAACTGCCGGTTGGCGCAGGGTGGAATCTCTACTGTCGGGATTGAACTGGATACGCACCGTCAGGCCGCTGAGGTTTGGAGGCGCACGCTTCCCCGCCATGTCCGCATTAGGCAATGATGGCTGTGAGGATTACTTTGCTGATACACTTCCAGTCGGCGCTTGCAAGGACGTTAATTTAAGACCCCTGCCCCCCCGCACCTCGCACGTAATATAATTCCCTCCATGCAATTTTCCAGATTAGTAACCAACGAGACTGCAGGGCCGCTGCTCGCAGGTGTAATGGCAGCGGCAATCTGGGGCGGGATGTACGTCGTCTCTGACATTGTTCTGGAAACGATCCCGCCATTCATGTTATTGACGAGCCGACTGCTGCTCGGAATCTTGAGCCTCGGTGTCGTACTGGCAGTGCAAAGAGCTCGGATCCATTGGCCGGCGATGCGGCCTGTGTTGCTGACGGGTTTTATCGGATATGGGATTTCTTTGGGCCTGCAGTTCGTCGGGACGAAGCTTTCTACGGCCGCGAACGGCGCTTTGATCACGTCGGCCACGCCGGCTTTTGTTGCGCTTTTCGCCGTCTGGCTTTTAGGTGAACAACTGACCCTGCGCGCGGCGGCGCCGCTCATTATTGCTACGGTTGGCGTTCTGCTCGTCGTGGATCCGCGCAGCGCGCAATTTGCCCCACAGACTTTTTGGGGGAACCTTGCCTTACTTGGTGCAGGATTGACCTGGGGGCTTTATTCGGTCATGGTGCGCCGGGATGCGCGCAGTGGTGTCAGCGTATCTGTAATGACCTTCGTCGTTTTGTTTGGGGGGCTGCCGCTCAGTTCGCCGCTTGCTGCATGGGAGTGGCATGGCATTGGGATTGGAGAACTGACGCCAGGTATACTGGCGGGCGTCCTTTATCTTGGCGTGGTATCAACGGCCGTAGCGATGTTCTTGTGGAACTTTGCATTCGCACGGCTGCGTGCGAGCACAGCCGCACTGGCCTTCTTCGCGCAGCCTGTGGTTGGAGCGGGGTTGAGCGCGCTGCTGCTCGGTGAAAAGCTGGGCGGTCTGTTTTTCATAGGTGGGGGTTTAATATTCGTGGGCGTCTGGCTGGCAAGCCTTCGCAGTGGGGAAGGACGTTAGGATCGCTGCCCGACGGTGTGTAGCAGCACCAGGTTCGAGGGCCGCATTTCATCAACCGGGAAGCCGCAGATGAGTACCACCTGCTGTCCGCGCTGAACAGGCGTTTCTGCCAGCAGACCTGATTCTACGTGGTCGATCAGCTGCTCCATCGTTTCTGCCCGCGGGACGAGGTGCGAAATTACGCCCCAATACATGGCCATCCGGTAATAAGTTTTCACATCTGATGTGAAACCCAGGATCGGGACGTCTGGCCGCGTTTTGGACATCAGGAGCGCCGTGTTGCCTGTTTTTGTGAAGACGGCGATGCCTTCGACGTGACGGTCAAGCGCCAGGGCGGCTGCAGCTCGGCTCAGGTAGATGGCATCGCTGTGCGCGGTCGATTCTTCCGGTTGTCCGTGCCAATGCCCCCATTGCTTCAAGTTCTCTTCTGCCTTGCGCACGATCGCATCCATCATCTGGACAGCGACGATCGGATATTTGCCTACGGCGGTTTCGCCGGAAAGCATGACGGCGTCTGTCCCGTCGAAGATTGCGTTGGCGACATCTGAAGCCTCCGCCCGCGTGGGACGAGGGTTTTCCAGCATTGACTCCAGCATCTGCGTGGCTGTGATCACGATTTTGGCATGCTTGTTTGCCGCAGTAATGATCTGTTTTTGTGCGATTGGCACTTCTTCAGGCGGCATCTCAACCCCGAGATCGCCGCGGGCAACCATGACGCCGTCAGCAACCTCTATAATTTCGTTCAGGTTTTCGAGCGCTTCAGGACGTTCCAGCTTTGCGATGATCGGCGTCCGAATGCGGGCGGGCGATGCCCGCGCAATAGCCGTGCGGACGCGCATCACATCTTTCGCCGAGCGGATGAAAGACATGGCGACCATATCTACCCCCTGTGAAAGGCCAAATTCGAGGTCACGCCGGTCCTTTTCTGTAAATCCGGGAATATTGAGGGCCGTTCCAGGCAGATTGATGCCCTGGTGAGGTTTCAGTGTGCCGCCAAGGACGACTTCGGTAACGATCTCCGTGTCTGTGCATTCCCTGACGGAGAGTTCCATATGGCCGTCTGCGAGCAAGATGCGGCTGCCGGGTTTAACATGGGTCGGCAGTTCATCAAAGTCCACAGAGACACGCTTTGCATCGCCCGGCTTCTTGTCCGTGCACAAAATGAGGGTTTCTCCCGCTTCGATTGAGATATTTCCTTCTTTTAACTCACCGGTTCGAATTTTTGGTCCCTGGAGATCTTGCAGAATAGTAACAGCCTGCCCCAGCTGTTCTGCTTCGCTGCGGATCGTGCGGATCACGTTTTCGTGGAATGCATAATCGCCGTGCGAGAAGTTGAGGCGGGCGACGTTCATGCCCGCCTCAATCAACCTGCGGATGGTTTGTTTTTCAGCACTGGCTGGGCCAATGGTCGCGACGATCTTTGTATAACGGCGCATAAACGATTTTCTCTCCGTCTCAGGCTTTTTGCAGCAGGCGTGCGAGAATGGCTTTTTGAGCGTGAAGGCGGTTTTCGGCTTGCGGGAACAGGCGTGAGTGCCCACCGTCTGCAACTTCATCGGTGATCTCTTCACCGCGGTGTGCAGGCAGGCAGTGGAGGACGATCGTTCCGGGTTTCGCAGAATCGAGTAACGCTGCGTTGACCTGGAACGGGGGGAAGACTTTTCTCCGGGTTTCGGCTTCTTCTTCCTGCCCCATGCTGGTCCAGGTATCCGTATAGATTACATCGGCATCGCGGGCAGCTTCATGTGCGTCGTTGAGGAGCCGGATCGTGCTGCCGCTTTGATTTGCAATAGTTTTCGCCTGCTCGATCGAGGAAGATGGCATGTCGAAGCCGGGCGGGTTTGCCATTGTGAAATTTGCACCGAGTTTGGCGGCGATCGTCATCAAAGAGACCGAGACATTGTTCCCGTCGCCAACGTAGCTGATATTGAGGCCCTTTAAAGAGCCGAACTCTTCTTGAATGGGGAGCGCATCAGCCATGGCCTGGCATGGATGGCTGTAATCGCTGAGACCATTAATAACGGGAACGGCGGACCACTCGGCCAATTCGATCACGTGTGCGTGGTCGAAAACGCGCGCCATAATAATGTCCACATAACCGGCGAGGACGCGGGCGACATCCGGGATGGATTCACGTTTACCCAGGCCGATTTCAAAAGGTGAAAGGTAAAGTGCGTGGCCGCCCATGTGCTGCATGGCCATCTCGAATGAAACACGTGTCCGTAAACTGGGCTTCTGAAAAACCATTGCGAGGGCTTTCCCTGCAAAAAGCGGACGATTCCCCCCGGACCTGTACTCCTTTTTAAGCGTAACAGCCAGGTTCAGCAGATCTTGAAGTTCCTCCGGGCTGTGGCCAGCGATATCAAGGAAGTTTTTCATTAATAACGATCCTCCTAACAATGCGTATCGATAATTACACGGCAGTTTTCTTGCCTGGCTATAGTGTAACTTGAAATTTGGAGAATGGGGACAGGATTGAACGGATATACAAGGAGCGCTTTAAATTTCAGCAACTGCGAACTTTTACCTCCTATCATTGCTTGACCGCAAGATATGCAGCATTCTATAATTCACGTGCATGAACAACACCTCCAAAATTGAAAGAGAAAAGATCGAGTTAGCCGTCTCAGCGACCGACGCGACCTGGGTAGCTGAGATCGTCCATCATGATGCGCGTTGGAATGCG
>JBFGQG010000218.1:0-6314 GCA_041564295.1 Anaerolineales bacterium
CAAACAGAAGCGGCTTACGTCCAGTTCCGCCTTCCGAACGGTTCAAAAGTGCATAAAGCACGCCATATGAACCGGTCGCTGCAAGGCCAAAGACCAGGGCGATTCCAAGGTTGAAGGCAACTCCGGCAGTGGTAACGGTCAGCATGGACACCATCGCAACCAGCACGAAACCGAAGTAATAATAGGAAATAGCATATCCGGAAAGCCACGGGTCGGCCGGAGGAAATACTGGGGTCTGGCGAATGGCATTCAGAAAGGCCAGTTCCATAGGTTTTTCCGTCGCGGTAATTTCCGGATTCATCGACCGGATCCACGTCCAGCCCCCAAATGCCAGCAAAAACAATACCTCAGTGACGACCACCATGCCGCTATGTTCACGCCACCAATCCTTGAATTCACTTATTTCAATACGTGTCAGCATGAACACACTCGCACCGGTCAACAGGGCGAGGGAAAACAAGATCCCTCCGATATCATTCCGAAGGATACCGAGGATACCCAGCAGCCAATAGATATAACCCCACAACAAAAAACCGGCGATGCGCGCGAAGGCGTACCCGCGACCGGCAATACCAGGAGCGAGGTAAAAGATCAACGGGAATGAAATCGCCCCGAGTAGACCAAAGAGCAAATACCAGACAATGAAATGGGTCATTTCCTGTTTTCTATAATCATCAACTTTCCGGAACGGATTGCGGAATCACCCTGTAGATTCGCGTCTCACCATCTCGATAAATCTCTTCCCAGTACAGCCCTTCAAAAATTTCGAATTTCTCAAGGCCTGGTCCCCCGTAATAGGCTTCTTCCATCTGTCCGACAATAATGTAATCAACTCCATAATCGACGATAAAACGGTTCGCGATGTTGACATTTGTGGTCGCATAGAATTCCTGGATCCTGTTTGCGCGGTCCCAGACATCCAGGTCGTGTCCTGTCCGCTGCTGCCGTTGGTGCCAGTTCCAACCAAGGACCGCAGGCAAGCCGGTATAAATTGAAAACCGCGATCCCCACCTGTATTCGACCACCTGCCCCTCAACGATAACGGGAGTTCCTTCGATATTCTCCTGCATCCAGCGTATCGCCCGGTAGTCCTCTTCGAGCTTCAACTCGCGCCCCTGGTCGAAATAGCTTGCATAGGGCATATACGCCATTCCATCCAGTGTCATGGGCGAACCTTCCGCCATCCTATCTTCAATTTTAGAAAATCCGCCCAGCAACGGGTAAAGCGAGGCCGAAAATGCTAGAACGATCAGACCTATTCGCCAGATCGCTGCCCAGGCCTTATCCCACTTATGGATGTCGGCCAGCGTCCAGCCGAGTATCGCCGCGGATGAGACGCCGAACAGCAGCCAAACCTGCAGATAAAACTTGAACACGGTATTCATCCTGCCAATGTCGCCCGAGAGCACGATCGTTTCAACCATCAGCGAGAGGACAAAACCACTGCCGATCAAGAAAAGGACCACTCGCTTCTGGTCAGATTGACCGGGCCGAAGCATCAAGATTCCGGCCCATGCGGCCAAAGGTAAAATATAAGCACTCAAAACTACGTCCATCGAGAGCAATATACTGACAGCAGCTGCCAGCAGAAAGATCGCCCCGAGAATATATTCAATCTTGTTCCTGATAAACCTCAGGCCAGCCAGCGCAGGTGTAGCGGCCAGCCATTCGCGCGTTTCCCAGGTCATCCAGAAAAATATTAGAAATACGAACAGGCCCCAATGCGTGAGGTACGCGGAAAGAGGCGTGTGCCCGCCCTGCCAGATATTCACTTCCGTGTATCCCAGCGCGTATGACTCTGTGTAAGGCTGGTACAGGAACCATGACAAAGCCCCCAGCAATCCTGCAGCCATGACACCCGCGATTATCCGACCGACCCATTTTTTTTCGAGGTTCAGCAAATTGGAAATTTTCGGTCCGAATTGCTGCCACCCACCTGAAAAAACAGCGAGCATACCCAGGAGCAGGTAAGTCGGAAAATCCCATGTATTCGTCGGACGAAGAGCCCCGATCACCAATCCCCCCAGAATCATGGCGGCGGCGGCCCATGCCCAATGCCTCCATTTACCTCTCGCCAGGACCATTGAAAGCGCCCAGGCAAGCGCTAGCAGCGCAATCGGCATCGCGATCATATGCGCATGCAAATCCGCATAGAGGAAAGTGAAAAATGGGAATTCCGTAATCGGCTCGATATCACCCTGAGCTGGTATAGCCCTGCTCGGGTTCCAATACCAATCCGCCATCGCATAGGGGAACTCCGCATTCGTCGAAAGCATCCGGAAAAGTCCCTGCAACGTCCACCACCAGCGTGTGAGGAAGAACGTATCCGCAAGCACGACATCCGGCGGTGCACCGATCCGTTGGTAACCCTGGACGATCATCCGCAGCGTCCCGAGGTTTCCTAATAACGCCACTCCAAAAGCAGATGCGAGGCCAGCATAATACGCCACCAACGTCGAATTCAGGCTTCGCTTATTTGATTCGGGTTCACCGGTCGGGTCTACTTCAGAAATAGGCCTGAGACGAATGTTGTTATATGATGGAACCTTAATTCTCCGCAAACTTGTTTTGACCAGGTTCCATGTAATTGAAAAAGCGCCGAGGCCTAACATCATGAACAGGGAAGGGATAATCAGGTTGTAAGCGACCGACGGGACGATTCCGAGCCATTTAACGAGCACGCCCACAAACACAAATCCGTAATAATAGTAATTAATGTAACCGCCAGCGTACCAGGGGTCATACGGAGGAAAATTGACCGACCTCAGGACAGCATTGAAATAAGCGAAATCCATCGGTTTTTCCCCACCCTTCCATGGGTGCCATAGATCCGGGTTTGCCATGCGAATGAACAGAACAAACAAGAAAAGCGCTGCAGCAAAGATTTCGACCGTCAGGAAATAATCTTTTTTCAACCGCCATTCCCGTAGAAGCTGTTCGCGCTGGCGCACGGCAATGAACAATCCGAGAGAAACCATCAGGAGAAATATAACTGTGAGCAGCCCGCGCGAAACTACCAGCCCAGCCGAACCCGAAACCCAGGCCAGATAAGAAAACAATAGCAAGCCCGCGGTGCGCGCGAGTGGGTAGCCGCGATCTTCCAGTCCGGGCAAAAGGTTCCGCAAGAGCGGGTACATTAGAAGTCCGGTAATGAATACGGCCGCATACCAGACCAGTACCGTGATCGGTTGGAACCGGTTCACAACGCTTTCGGTCGAGAACAGATCACTCCATGATCCGGAAGCCAGCTGTCTGAGCCAGGTGTCATTGTCGAGGAGCAAGGATTTTGTTTCCCGAGCTGGAGGCAGCACGCCTGGCCCACCGGCTAAAGGCAGATCCTGAAAGAGCGCCCGTACTTCCACCGGGTCGTACTCATCCGTTTTCATAAAAATGAATACTTTAGGATGATCGTAGACCGTAAACGCCTCCTCTGAGGCCTGGTCGTTGATTTCGATGAAGCCCAATTTGGGATTGGACTGGAAAGTTCGCACTAGTTCGAATCCTAGTTGACCTTCAAACATCCCCGGCTCTGCGACGTTGTAACACCATTCCACTGTGCGATCTTCCGGGCAACCGAGCAGCAAACGATAGTATCGGTCGACGATCGGCCAACGGTCAGGCAAGCGCGTCAGGCTGCCCCACTGCCGGCTGGACGTAATCGGAATGATATCGACCTGGTCTAAAATCGACGTCAGCCTGGCCAATTTATCCGGGTTATCTTCCCAGTACAGTTCGAGGTTGTTGTCACCACGGTAAATTCCGCCGAAACCATCCATTCCGTCCACGCGCATCGGCAGCGGATCGTCCCAAGACGTTTCCTGTCCGATGACGGAGCCATACACCATCACCGGCGAACCGGTGTCCACCCCAAGTTGGACGATGTAAGCCTTACCTTCTGTGACGGGAAGTGGTTCGTTCAGGGAAAAAACCAGGTTGTCCGCCGGACCCTGAATACTGGCGGCTGCGCTTGCGACAGGATCTGTCGAACCTCCTGCGCCAACCAGAAGCGACAATTGCTGCACAGGCAAATTTGGCTTAAAAATTAGCGGCTGGGAAATATAAACGCCGGGAATCGAACCACTCTGTTCCGGTGTGAAAGCCACACGGTATTGGGAGTAAGCGGAAATGGCGCAGTTATAAGGTGGCGAGATGGCGATCTCTGTCGGCCCTCCATCCGCGAGGTAGAGAAGGTTGAGCGGTTCACATATTTCCACGCTGCCGGTGCTTCCGACCAGATCGATTGTCAGGAAGTAAGTCTGCAGTCCATCCAATTCAACCAATTTACCGAAATCGAAATTCAGAGTTTGGTCCCGTTGAGTTAGATCTACGTTCAAAAGAGCCGACGCCAGCTGAGGGCCTTCGTCCGGGTCTTTGGAGAGACGCAAAAACAGCCCCCCTTCACTCAACCCTTCGACCACAGGATCAATGTGAGCCACTGAAATCTCGGTCAACAACCCGCTTTCGGCAGCAACAAATCCCGTTGAGTATGGCTCTCCAGGCCGGATAGCCAGCCCATTGGGAAATCCCAGCAGCTGATTGGCGATGCCCTCATTGGTACGGATGTGCACATTGATCGCTCCCGGCAAATTCTGGTAAATCCAGCGTGAGGCCGCAATACGGGTCACATCCGTCCGGTAAATGTTCGAAAAGGCTGCAGCATAGATCAATGTTCCGGTGAGTACTGCCATTCCCGCCAGAAAAACAAGGGACCTGGCCAGCCTCCTGAAACGGATCATATCCCTGGCACGATCCCAAAGCGCAACTAAACCCCACGAAGCCGTCAGGGCCATCCCTGGATAGATAGGAAGCTGATATCGCATCGTGGGGTTCGGTACGCTAGACTGCCAGAGGAAGTGGAAGGCGACCCAGGCCCAGACCAGCAAGTGCACCTGCCATTCTCCTTTGAAGATGCGGTATCCCATCCAGGCAAACCCTGACCAGGCCAGCAGACCGAGCGGCAGGCCGAGTCCCCAGACAGTCATATTAAGTCCGGAAAACCAGATAGGTCTGTCAAACCACTGCACAGACGGCGGATAACCCGAAGACGGTTGAACCAGGTCTTGTAGCCTGCCAATGGTTTCCAACCAATGCATGTTCGGTAGAATGCCGAAGAATCCGGGGCCAGAGAAGGCATAAGGCTGAAATGTTCGGAAAGAGACCGCTGCTGCTGCACCTGAAATCACCAATAGGATCAAGATTGGGACAGCTTCTGAATTTCTTTCTCTTATAGGAAATCGGGAAATGTAAATCCATGCGGCCAGAGGCAGCAGAAAAGCAATTGGGAAAGCGCTGATCTTCGATGCAGCCGCGGCACCTGTAAACACACCGAATGCAAGGAATGAAAATGCCAGGGGATGGTTTACAATCCGCAGCACTTCTGTACGAACCCCAGTACTGTTCACATTCTCCCCAGACTCGGCGCGGAAAGGAACTCTTGAAGGCTGCTGAACGATGCGAGCGCCAAAGTAAAACGCCAGCCATATGAAGAAATTCGCAAAAATATCGACTGTATAAAAATGCGAGAGCTGGATTTGCAGCACGGCAAAGGCAGAAAAAGCACCTGCGAGCAGGCCTACCCGGCGGTCATACAACCGCGACGCCGCCAGGTACAGCATGAAAACCGTCAGGAGGTCGAAAACTCCGGCAAGTGGACGGCCTAACGTCGCCACTTCCCCGTATCCGACCTGGCCTACCCATTCCATCACATACCGGACGATAAATATCGGTAATGTTCCGTAAACAAAGAAGCTGTGTCCACGATTATTCGGGTTCAGGCTGGATATTTGCGTATCCCAGTATTCCTTGAAACTACCGACCGGTTCAAGACTGGTTTCCACCATCGCCAGGAAGCGCTCGTCAGGATGCAAATAGGTCCCTTCATCCCAGTCCAGACCTGAAAACCGAAAATAAGCCCCAATAATAAGGACAGCAACAAAAAGGAGATCATATAACCAATCCAGGTTTCTGTGTTTAACCTCGGGTGAAGTGATTTCGTTTTCCATTTTGAATATGTTTCGTCTTCAACAGCCTGCTTTAATCGTGAACGACCAGTGAACGAGCAATTTTAGTACACGTTAGGGGACCGGTCAATTATCGCCCACGCGTGATAAAGATCATAAAATCTTTCCCGGGGATTTCAGAAACAAATCGCCTGCTCTGACCATCCGGATAAAGTTGAAACAGAACTTCTTCCGTCTCAATATCCTGCACATTGTATAAGAACAACTTCGGAGCAGGGATTTGAACGGTATCGACAAGATTTTCACGCCCCAATGCAGAGTCTTTTATATAAACACAGGCATTGATCCCAACCA
>JBFGQG010000219.1:0-6262 GCA_041564295.1 Anaerolineales bacterium
CGGCGTGACGGAATCCGGTCGTCTTCAGACGAGATGGCCTCCTCCTGGAGATCCCGGTCCCGATGCGCTTTTCAGCGCCAGCGTTTACCAGCGCGGCGCCCTCACGCTGCACGCCTTAAGGCTGGAGGTTGGAGACGATGCGTTCTTCGAAATACTTAAAACGTATGCAGGCCGATTTGCGTATCAAAATGCAACAACCTCAGACTTCATCACGATTGCAGAGGAGATCAGCGGCGAATCGTTAAAATTTTTTTTCGACGGGTGGTTATACGCGCCTTTCATCCCGGACATACCTGAGATGGGTCTTTACAGCGTCGGGCAGGAACAGGATTAACCTCTTCGGTTTCTTCCTCTTTGCAGCGCGAAAAATTAAACCATATGCGCGGCGGGCTTCTTCCCTATTTTTCTCCAGTGGGCTGCTTCTGCTAATAGATCATCTCACCGCGCACGAACGCTCGTGAACGCTCGTCAGCCGGTTCGTTGAAAAATATTTCCACATCGCTGACCTCGACTAATTTCCCATCCATCAAAAATGCAACCCGGTCTGCCAGCCGGCGAGCCTGGAAGATATTGTGTGTTACCAATACGATTGTAGCGCCTTCCTCGTTAAGCCTGCGCACAATTCGTTCGACGAGGAACACATTCGCCGGGTCAAGATTCGCTGTAGGCTCATCGAAAAGCACGACATCCGGTCGGATGGCCATCACACGCGCGAGCGCGACGCGTTGGAGTTCGCCCCCAGAAAGTTCACTGACGTCCGCACTCGCCAGGTGCGCGATCTCGACCTCCGCCAGAACTTCCATAATGCGGTCATCGTCCGCCCGGCCTCGAAAGCGCAGGCCCAGGCCCACGTTTTCTCTGACAGATCCGTGAGCCATTTCAGGTCGTTGAAAAACCATGCCGATCCTCCTCCTGGCGAACAGATCGACCGGTTGACCGGTTTGAAGGAGTGCTTTCCCGTTATGTCTATACGCAATCAATCCGGAAGAAGGCGCTTCCAGGAAATGCAACAGGCGCAATAGCGTAGACTTTCCCGCCCCGCTCGGGCCGACCACAGCCAGCCGTTCTCCCTGCAGGATATCCAGCGCGCGGATTTCCAGAACACCACGTCCATTATAGTTTTTTTTCAAATCCCGAATGACAATGTTCATGCCTTCGCCCCCTCAAGCCGCAAGAACAGCGCGTTTCCGATCAGCGCCAGGCCCAGGAGCACAAAACCCAACGCCAGCGCAAATTGAAAATTGCCCTGCCGCGTTTCCAGCACAATCGCCGTGCTCAGCACGCGCGTCCTGCCGGCAATATTTCCTCCGACAAGCATCACCGCCCCGACTTCCGCAATGATGCGCCCAAAAGCTGCCAGTATGGCCGCAAGGACACCTCTCCGGGCCTGACGAACCACGAGCCAGCGCTCCTGCCACTCACCAGCCCCCAGAGACTGCATCTGCAGGATGAATTCGGGAGAAACACTCCGCACTGCAGCAGCCGTCAGACCGGCGGCAATCGGAAATGCAAGGATACTTTGTGCAAATACCATGGCCGTAGGCGTAAAAAGCCACTCTAGACCCCCGAGAACCCCGTCCCTTGATAACAGTATGTAGACAACCAAGCCGACGAATACCGGCGGCAGCCCCATGCCTGTCGAAACCAATACCTGGACGATCCGCCTGCCGGGAAATTCGGCCAAACCCAGCGAGACGCCTAAGGGCAGCCCCAGGACGCTCGCGATCAGCAACGCAGAACCTGAGACCTGGACGGTTAGCCGGATGATTTCAAACCACTCACTCATAATTTCTGGTCGAACTCCACATGGAACCTGGCGCCAGGCGACCCTGGTAAAACTCCTGGCAAGTGCAAAATTATAACACCACCGATTCGCACAAATTCACACAGATTTGCCGACAAATCAATCTAATGCCGTTACAATAAACGCCATGACCGAGCCACCTCAAATTGGCAGATATCTTATTGAGCGACGTGTAGGGCGCGGCGGTATGGCGTTGATTTACCTCGCACACGACCCTGTCATGCGGCGCCCGGTCGCAATCAAGCTCCTCCCTCAAACCATGCTGCAGGATTCGACCTTCGCTCTTCGTTTTCAACGCGAGGTAGAAACCCTGGCGACGCTCGAGCATCCTGCAATCGTCCCTGTATATGATTACGGCGAACATGAACACCAGCCATACTACGTGATGCGCTTCATGCCAGGTGGTTCACTGGTCGACAAACTTAAAAAAGGGACCCTATCTGTGCCTGAAACGGCTAAGATCATCCGCCAGATCGCCCCAGCACTCGATGCAGCGCATAGAAAAAGCATCATCCATAGAGATATCAAACCCGGCAATATCCTATTCGACAGCGAAGACAACGCCTTTCTCTCGGATTTCGGGATCGTCAAGATCGCTTCAGCTGAAAGCGAACTTTCGCGAAGCTCGGTCATGGGAACACCGACCTATATGAGTCCGGAACTCGCACGGGGCGACGTCGATATAGATGGACGCAGCGACATCTACGCACTCGGTGTCCTCATTTTCCGGATGTGGGCGGGCGTCGCGCCTTATTCGGCAAACACTCCGATGGGAATTGCCATGAAACACGTGATCGACCCCATCCCGAATATCCTCAATTTTAAGCCTTCCATGCCGGCAAGCTGCAACCTGCTGATCCAAAAAGCCATGTCCAAAAGCCGGGAGGACCGCTTCCAGCAGGCGGTGGACCTGAGTGCAGCCCTGGACGAGATATCGGAGACAGGCTACTGGTACGTCGACGAAATCTACCCAACACTACCTGAAGTAGACAACCTTGATTCGCAAGGCCTCCCGCGCACGGAAGAGCCGATATCTAAATCCTTTTATGCCAACACCAATTTGCCCCGACAATCATCCTCTTTTATCGGGCGCCAGTCTGAGCTCCTCCGCATAGAAGACCGGCTCGAAAATCCAGATTGTCGCTTGCTAACATTGCTGGGTCCCGGCGGAATCGGAAAAACACGACTGGCATTGGAAGCGGCGGAGAGAGCCATCCCGAACTTCAGCCATGGGGTTTACCTGGTCTCCTTGACCTCTGTCCAATCTGGCGATTTGATCCTTCCGGCGATCGCAGAAAGCGTGGGTTTCAATTTCTATGAAAGCGACCATCAAAAATTTCAGTTATTGAACTATCTTCGTACAAAGTCGCTTCTGCTCATCCTTGATAATTTTGAACACCTCATCGATGAAGCAATTTTAGTGTCGGAAATCCTCCAGAACGCGCACGATGTCAAAATAATTGTGACGACACGCGAGCGTCTGAACCTGACTGAAGAATGGATCATCCAGGTTCACGGCATGGACGTTCCAGATGCACCTATCCCTCCAGACTTCGCTTCTTATCCCGCTGTCCAGTTATTCCTGGACCGGGCCCACCGCGTGTCGCCGCGCTTCAAGTTAACCGAAGCCGACAAACCGTACGTCGTCCGTATCTGCCAGCTTATTGAAGGCATCCCTCTCGGAATTGAGCTGGCAGCGGCCTGGATTCGACTGCTTACTCTGGCAGAAATCGCCTCTGAGATTGAGCAAAACCTTGATTTTCTGACCTCTTCCTTGAGAAACACTGCGCTGCGTCACCGCAGCCTGCGGGCAGTGTTCAATTATTCTTGGGAGCTCCTTTCCCAGTCAGAACAGGAGGTGTTCCGGCGTCTTTCAATCTTCCGGAGCGGCTTCACGCGCAGCGCTGCAGCGCATATCACCGGCGCTAATCTTCAGTCACTGCGCGGACTCGTCGATAAATCACTCCTCGAAAATAATGAACGGGACAGATACGAAATGCAAGATGTGATCCGGCAGTATGCGAATGAGCAGCTGGTACAGGACGAAAAGCTCTATTGGAGGATGCGGCAGGCACACAGCGATTACTATACGACGTTGCTGCAATCTCTCGAAGGCGAGCTCATGGGCGGCAGTCAAAAGGTCGCCTTGATGAATATACAACTTGAATTTGAAAATATTCGTGATGCCTGGGATTGGGCGCTTCAGAATGCCCAGATCGAAAAACTAGCGGCCACCTATAACGCGCTTTACAGGTTCCTCGAGTTTCGCGGCCGGCTCATCGAAGGAAGCCATATCTTCAGCACACTCTCAGAATCACTGGCCAAACTGCCACAGGACGACCAGTCTGTCGTTTTCTTGCGCTTCAATGCCGAAGCACGCTGTGCCGCGTTCCTCTACCGGCTTGGCCGGCCGGGCGTGGCAGAACCGATGCTGCTCAAGAGCATCGAATTTCTAAGAACTCAGGACGCGGTCAAAGAACTGAGTTTTGCACTCACCTACCTTGGCGCTGTTGCTTATCTTCAAAAAAACTATCGAGATGCCCAACAGCACCTTGAAGAAAGCATTATGATTCTTGATGAACAGCCTGACCAGCTCGGGAATGTCATTGCCCTGCACCACCTGGCGCTCGTTGCGCGCGAGATGGAAAACTATGAAAAGTCACAAGAGCTCTTCTTTAAGAGCCTTGAGGTCAACCGGGAAATGGACAATCCTTTCGGCGAAGCCATTTCATTGAACAACCTGGGGCATGTCGCTTTTCTTATGGGAAACCTCGAAGAAGCCTGGACCCTTCACAATCGGAGTCTGGACATCCGTGAGGAAATGGAAGACCGCTGGGGCATCGCAAATTCACTCGACGGACTCGGACAGGTGGCACTCAAGCGGGGTGACCTGGCTGGTGCGCTGTATTTATTTGATGAATGCAGTGAAATTTACCGGGAAGTCGGCGACGAACACCGTCTCAATGCTGCCCTCGCTCATAAAGCGATGATT
Organism: Anaerolineales bacterium; assembly: GCA_041564295.1. Taxonomy (GTDB): domain Bacteria; phylum Chloroflexota; class Anaerolineae; order Anaerolineales; family JABWBV01; genus DATDOR01. Next base: position 4,797 of record JBFGQG010000219.1, read on the forward strand.
GAAGCACAGCTCTAATCAAAATCAAAAAATTCAGCGCCCGGAGATGAGTTCTGCTGACATTTTCTGAACGAACTCAATCTCGTCCCTGTTAACCGTGTGCCCCATCCCGGCGTATAGGCGTTCTGTCACTACAGCGCCCATTTCGCCAAGGACCCTGGTCGTTTCCTGTACACGTTCTTTGGGGATATGGAAATCTACATCACTGCAGCCAAGGAATATCGGCGTACCTGAAAAATTGCCTTGATAGTCTCTTGGCGTCCCATCAGGGCCTATTAAACCGCCCGATAGTCCAACGATACCGCCATACCGCGTTGCGTTTCGAGCGGCATATTCGGTCACAAGACAGGCTCCTTGCGAAAAACCAGTCAGAATGACCTTTTCCGGTGGAAAACCCCGACTTCCTAAATTTGAAAGAATATCTGAAATAAGTGACAATGCAGAAGAAAGATGAGGTTCGTTTTGGTTGATCGGGTTCATAAAGCTGAATGGGTACCACGTGTTTCCGGCAGCCTGTGGCGCTATATAAGTGAAATCATCGCGTTCGAATTCCTCAGCTAACGAGAGTATGTCGTAAGCGGTAGCACCTCTTCCGTGAACCAAAACCATTACTGCACCGGCCTGCTCCAGGGGGACGCCGGTCTGAAATATCTTTGCTGCTTGATGAGGATGGTCCATTTTATTCACAATCTTTCTGGTCTACCGTGTTGAAGACCAGTGTTTATGAAGCAATTTTGAGAGCTATTTTGCGGTATGATTCCGTCATACCGGACAATCTATGAATAATATCAGTAAATCATACCCGATCATTTCAATTCTGGTCATATTATTGGCTGTAATGGCAGGCGCCGGAAAAGTAAACGCACAGACAGGCCTCACGATCTCTGTTGAAGCTGGCCTTGATGGGTACTGCAAGGCAAATCATTGGCTGCCGGTTCGCTTTACGATCGAAAACACCGGTCCAGGCATTGATGGAGAACTGTATGTCGGGCTTACAGAAAATCTGACCGACTGGCAGTTCAGAAGACAAGTTTCACTGCCGTCAGTCTCCCGCAAAGAAATCACCATATACGCATATCCGCCGGGGAATCGCCCTTCAGAAATTGAAATTGGACTGGTTGCCAGAGGTGAATTGCTCCACCAGGAGGTCATACCGGTCAACTGCCTCTCGCCAACCGACAAGTTACTTGGTGTATGGTCACAAAATCCTTCGCTCTTCAACCCCCAGACAGATATCGGTACCGCCGGTAACCGGGCGGTCTTGCTGATTCTCGATGACCGCACTATACCGGATAAAACCGAAGGCCTTTCAATGCTGTCCGCACTGACGATCTCTAATGTGGATTCAAGCAGACTTACCTCCAAACAACGTGAGGCTGTTCTCACCTGGATCGCGAATGGGGGAATATTACTTATCACAGGCGGTCCGAACTGGATTGAAACCGCTGCTGCCTGGCAGGAAGATTTGC
>JBFGQG010000220.1:0-6209 GCA_041564295.1 Anaerolineales bacterium
CCATTGCCCCCTGCAAATAGTTTTGGATGCCTAAAAGAAAAGTGGTAATTCCTGAAACGAGTAAAGCAATGTGAAGAACCTTGACGCGTTCTGTTGATATTACCTCAGTATATTTTTCCTTAAAAGACAGGTTATTTTGATAGCGTGCCATTTGAACTCCAAACTTAATTAACCAGCTTTTTGGATCAGAAAATATATGAATCCTGTTTGAATAATCTTAGCATGATATTTTAAGATTAATCGACATGAAAAGATTGTTATATCTTTGAATTAAAAAAAAATTGAAACGCTTCAATGATTCATTCTGGTAAATAGAAAGAAGCAACTTCGATATCATTATGTCAATACACAGGAAAGCGCTCTTGTGAAAAATTGTTAGATTTTCGCCCAACAGTGATGATCTGAACACACCGAACCATCAATTAAAATTTATATTTTTGCATTTCCAGATGAGCCAGAAAGATAGCGTTTAGATATTGGGATATTGTTCTACGCAATCGATAACCGCCAATCTACCAAAACGGATGGAGATTGCCGTATGTCTAATTTTATTGCCCGCACACAATTTCAATCATCCGCCTGGAAATAGTTAACGTTTCGCATACCCCGGAAAGATTTCTCAACATCCCTGCCAAATTGGCGATGGTCTGTTAATCAAAGTTTTCTAAGATTTCGCTTTCTATTGCTGGAAACTGCATAGAATGTAATTCTTTCGCTTCCCATGAAAACTTTTCCATATTGTTTAATGATTGGAGACCATTAAGCCTATAACCAGGTGGCGCCTTCTACCATTTTTCTCTCAGTGTCGGAGAGCAGGTGATGTTTGGGGTGCAGCTTTCTTAGTGAGTCTGGTCGCCCATACAAAGGAAATCCCGGAAAAATTCGAACCAACCTGGGAGGTCATGCTGGAAAGGATGAAAGTGGTCGAGTAAGAGGCAGATGACAATTAACCATAACGCCACCTGAACAGTGAGGAAAAGGATTAATTGTCCACCACCACGACGCGGCGAGCAACCAGCACATTTTCCTGTCTCAGAGTGTCCATTTCCACCAAACCTTCAACCAATAACGGCTTTCCGCTTCGGAGGGCAGCCCTGTACAGGTTTTGCTGATCGGTCGTCAGGATGACCGGAATCACGCCACTTAAATCGTCAAGTTCAAGCACATAGCGCGCTTTACCTTCGTGGAAAAAGCGCTGAAAGCTCAAGCGCGTACCGAGTACGCTCACTTCTTCACCGGTTCTCAGTGCAGCTTCGATTACCGGAATAGATTCGATCTGATCGAGCAATGCCTCAGGGAGCATCTCGAGCGGATGGACATCGACGAGGGTTCCCAGGATTTCTTGTTGGGCCTGGATTCTATCGTGCAGGGTCCATTCTGACTTCGGCGCCGCGCTCCCAGGCATCTCGAAGAGAAACGGCTGCGCGTGCCGCCAACCGCCTCCGCTGAGGCGGGACACCATCTGCCTCGTCTCACCCAGCCCGTCCAACCCGCCCACGCGCACAAGGTGCTCGGCTTCCTGCGGTCTCGGATCAACCCGTGTCAGGAAATCCTCCAGGTTTTTGAATGGCCGCCCGTCGATGATCAGCTTTTGGGACCGGCGAGTCAGTTCGCGCACCTGGTTGAGACCCATGTAAAGGACGGGCTCGCCTTTCGGGTACACAACGCGAAATTCCGGCGTCGAGTGGTTGATGTGCGGCGGGCAAAGCTTCAGGCCGAGGCGGCGTGCTTCATTTAAGTAAGTGGACTGCCGGTAATATCCACCCCAGTTGGCCAGCACAGCCGCGATGAACTCGGCCGGATAGTGGGCCTTGCACCAGGCCGACTGCCAGGCCACCTGGGCGTAGCTGGCCGCGTGTGCCTTAGGAAAACCGTACCCCGCAAAAGCAGCCATCAAATCCCAGACCTGTTCGCCATTCTCTGGGGGGACACCCCGTTTTTCTTCGGCGCCGGCGATGAAACGCGCTTTAAGCGTTCGCATCTGCTCTCCCGGATCGAAATGGGACATCGCACGCCGTAGCAGGTCGGCATCCGCCAGGGAGAGGCCGGCCAGTTCGCTTGCGATCCGGAGCACCTGTTCCTGGTAAAGGATCACGCCGTACGTGTCCGCCAGCAGCGTGGAAAGCGCTGGATGCAGGTGTTGAACATTCTCCTGACCCAGGTGGCGGCGGACAAAAGCCTCTTTTAGACCGCCGGTCATCGGCCCTGGACGGTAGAGCGCCAGCGCAATCAGAATATCCTGTGGGGAGCGAGCGTTGACCTCCCGCAGCGTCGCACGCATCCCCGGGCTTTCGATCTGGAAGCAGCCGATGGTCTGCGCGGCCTCGACCAGTGCGGTTGTTTCTGCATCATCGTCTGGAATGGCGTCGAGGACATCCAGTGGCGTTGGGAATTCGCGCTGGTTCCACGCCTGCACCTGTTCAGCAACATCTCCTAGCACGGACAGCCCGCGTGTGCCCAGCAGGTCGATCTTCACGAGACCCATGCGCTGTACTGCATCCAGATCGAATTGGGTGATGACCAGTCCTTTTCCGGCAAGATGCAGCGGCAGGAGGTCGGTCAGCGGACCCGGCGCGATAACGATACCACCTGGGTGAACGGAGAGATGTCGTGGGTAATCGAGGACGGCCGCAGCATCCCGGAAGATCTGGCGGTGCTGCGGGTATTGGCCGGACAGATCGTTGTAAGGCGTCGATTCTTCGCCGCCGCTCGGACCCCAACCGCGATAAGGAAGTTTGTCGACGAGCGACTTGATCTGCGCCTGTGAAAGTCCGTAGGCCTTCGCCACTTCGCGCAGGGCAGACCTGCCGCGCAGGCGATTGATGGTCGCGACCATCGCCACCCGGTCCGCGCCATATTCCTGGTAGACGTGATGGAGCACTTTGTCCCTGCGGACAGAGCAAAGGTCGGTATCGATATCGGGTGGAGATTCGCGGGCCGGGTTAAGAAACCGCTCGAAGTACAGGTTGTGTTCGAGCGGATCGGGAGTCGTAATTCCGAGACAGTGGGCTACCAGGGAGGAGGCGGCGGAGCCGCGCGAGGCCGTCGGGACGTTTTCCCGGCGCGCGAAGGTCAATATCTCAGCCATGATCAAAAACAGCGGTGCATAACCTCGATCCTCAATGATGGCGAGCTCGTGGTCCAGGCGGGCGTCGATTTCGGGTGTTCGAGCGCCGTACCGCCGGACGGCTCCTTTGAGCGCCTGTTCGCGCAACACTTCGACGGCGGTCTTTCCTGCCGGCAGCGGGAGTTCCGGATAATGCGGGACGTCAAGAGGTAACTCCAGGTGACAGCGGGAGGCGATCTCGCGCGTTGCCGCCAGGGAGGCGGGATATTCACGGAAAAGGTCGGCCATTTCCCAGGCAGAAGTAAAGCCTGCCGCTTCGGGAACCGATCGCTCTTCAGGTAAAGTACGGTATGGGAGGTTGAGGTGGATTGCACGGAGCAACCGGTGTAAGCGCCAATCGCTCGCTTCGAGGAAGTGAACATCGTTCGCAGCAACAATGGGCAGACCGAGATTTTCGGCGAGGGCGGCCAGTCGGTCGACCTGGTGCCTGTCTGCAGGCCGGTGGATATTCAGCTCGACGTATAACCGGTCAGCGAAAAGGGCAACCAGGTCCTTAAGGTGCGCGCCGGATGGATCCCGTTCGATGAGCCTGCGTGTCAACCCGGCCCTGCCGCCGGTGAGACAGATCAGCCCGGCGGTTGCGCCGGACAGGTCGTCGAAAGCAAGCCCGCGCTCCGGGTCGCGCTCCGGTGCCGTCTGGACGAGCGAGCTGAGCCGGCAGAGGCTACCCCAACCGGTGATGTTCTGTGCAAGAAAGACGAGTTTTCCAGAGCCGAGGGAGTGGTTAATGACCAGTTCCAGGCCGAGAATGGGCTGAATACCGGCTGAGTGGCAGGCTCTGTAGAACTCGATGGCGCCGGTAAGACCGTGGTGGTCAGTGAGGGCCAGGGCCGGCATATCGTGTGCTGCAGCGGCTTCCACCAGCTGCAAAGGCGACGGTACGGCATCCAGGAAAGAGAAATAAGAATGGGTGTGCAGGTGCACGAACATGACGATTGGATTATAGCACGCCTGTTCGGTTATCGGATTCCCCAAACCCGGATAAGACAGCCAACGCACCAAGGATATACTATTTAATTTGCACCGATAATATGTTCTCTAATTCACAAATTCGACCCCTCGAGAGAGTGGTACCGCAGTACCAACAACAGTACTTCAGTACCAGGGCAAAACTGGCTTTTTTTGGCTGATTTTTTAAAAATCAAACACAAAATCACGCGTCCTCTCTCCCGACACGGCCCTAACTTTTTACAAATCTTCCTTTAATCTTTTATGCCCATCTGTGGGTATTTTATTCCACGAGCGACACCAGACCCCCATATGTGGGGGTTGGATTTGTGTCTTCTCCCATTTCTACCGTTGCGAATATTGTTGCAAAAGCGACGATATTACGGTTATCCACATCGAATTCTTTAACATTTCTCAACCTTAAATATTCCGATTCTTTTAAGTTAACGTATGTTTTTCGTATTGAAGGACTCAACAACCTCTGCTAGAATTTTTGTTACCAAATATTCCGAGACAGCTTCCTCAGGTATCTGGAAACAAGCATTTACCAATGGTAGCCCACACCGTAGCATACGGCGCGTCGGGATAATTAAATGCGCCATGTTATAGAACGGATGCAAAAAATCGATCAAAAACGAAAACGGGAAAATTTAACCATGAACCCTTCACACGCCTGGCAATCAGTAATCGGTCAACTCCAGATGGAAATGCCAAAAGCAACCTTTGATACGTGGGTGCGCGATGCGCAATTCCTTTCTTTCAACGACAATACTTTTACGATCGGGCTCAAGAACGCCTACGCCCGGGATTGGGTTGAAAACCGGTTGACCAGCACGATTTCCCGCACGCTGACCGGGATCATGAATCACACCGTTGATTTGAATTTTATCGTTTCTCAGCAGGATATTTCAGCGAGCAGCCCGGCTCCGGCCCCGGTCGATCGAATAGATAGCGTGGCCGAAGACATTCAGAATCCTAGCCTCGCACCGAAATATACTTTTGAGAATTTCGTTGTTGGTGCAAACAACCGGCTCGCACACGCTGCGAGCATTGCGGTCGCAGAGAATCCGGCCCGGGCGTACAACCCACTGTTCCTTTATGGGGGCGTCGGACTCGGAAAAACCCACCTGCTCCACGCTATCGGCAATGCCTGCGCACTTAACGGCGCACGCGTATTGTACGTCTCTTCCGAAGAATTCACAAACGACCTGATTAACGCGATACGCAGCCACACGACCCAGGCCTTCCGCGATAAGTACCGCGCGATCGACGTCCTCCTGATCGACGACATCCAGTTCATTGCCGGTAAAGAATCGACCCAGGAAGAATTTTTCCACACGTTCAACACGCTCCACAGCCAGGACAAGCAAATCGTCATTTCTTCGGACAGGCCGCCCAAAGCCATGAACACTCTCGAAGAACGGCTCCGCTCGCGTTTCGAATGGGGTCTGACCGCAGACATTCAACCCCCTGATTTCGAAACCCGACTGGCCATCCTGCGTTTCAAAGCCGAACAGATCGGGCGAGTCGTCCCCAACGACATCCTCGACCTGATCGCCCGCCGGATGCAGTCCAACATCCGCGAGCTCGAAGGAGCGCTGACTCGCATCCTGGCATATTCCGACTTGCGCGGCATCCCACTCACGCCCGACCTCGTCACCTCAGCCCTTTCGGATATGCTCCCCCGACAGCGGCAAATCCAGCCGAACCAGATCATCCACCTCGTTGCCCATTCGTTTGGAATCACTGAAGATAATATCCTAGGACGCGACCGCTCCCGCCAGATCGCCCTGCCCCGCCAGGTGGCCATGTACCTGATGCGCGAGGAAGCCAACATCTCCCTACCACAAATCGGCGAAGCGCTCGGCGGGCGCGACCACACGACCGTCATGTACGGCTGTGACAAAATCACCGACATGATGGAACGCGACCACCGCTTCCGCCGCCAGGTCCTCGACATACGAGAGCAGCTCTATAACGTTACTCCTGTGGGGTAATAAAACCTGCTCTTTCCGGAATAACGCCCGCCGTTGTGATGGCCTTCCCACAACGGCGGGCGTTTGAATTAATGCCAGAGTTCTTATACCCTCGCTGCCACCAGCGGCACAAGCATTTCCTCTGCGGTCATACCGCC
>JBFGQG010000221.1:0-6182 GCA_041564295.1 Anaerolineales bacterium
GGAACCTGGTACTTTGACCCCGGACCTGGAACAACCACCATGCCCCCTCTCACCTCAACCCGCATCCTCGACCTATCTCGACTTCTACCCGGTCCTTACACCACGCAGCTCCTGGCCGATCTCGGTGCGGAAGTGATTAAGATCGAAACCCCACTGCTGGGAGACTATGCACGCGAAGCGCCCCCAGAAATCGGTGGCGACGCCATGTACCGGATGATCAACCGCGGGAAGAAATCCCTTGCAGTGAATTATCGCAATAAAGTGGGGCGTGAGATTTTCCTCCGCCTCGCAGAGTCGGCAGACGTGATCGTCGAGTCTTTTAAACCCGGCTCGATGGACAAATGGGGGATCGGTTATGAAGATGTGAAAGCGCGCAATCCTGCCATTATATTTTGCTCGATCTCCGGCTATGGCCAGGACGGTCCATACAGGGACCGAACGGGGCACGATATCAATTACATAGCGGTCGGCGGGCTGCTCGGGTTGACCGGCGAACCGGACGAGTCTCCATCACCCCCCGCCGTCCAGACCGCCGACCTCGGCGCAGCCACATTCGCAGCCATGAACGTCCTTGCAGCTCTTTTAGACCGGCTGCGCACCGGTGAAGGCCGCTTCCTCGATATCGCAATGCTCGACCCGATCGTCCATTGGGTCATGCCGACCATCGGGAGCCAATATTTGGGCTCGGGTGAACTGCCTCGCCGCGGCCGGATGCCGCTGACGGGCGGCTGGCCCTGCAACCGGGTGTACCGGACCAAAGACGACTGCTTCCTCTCCCTGGGAGCGCTCGAGCCGCCGTTCTGGAGTGCATTTTGCAAACTCGTCGACAGGCCGGATCTTCTCCCGCTCGCATTCGATGAATCAGCGCTGCCGGCTGTGGCCGAAATTTTTGCCGGACGAACTCAGGAAGATTGGCTCGCAGCTTTTGCAGATATTGACGCGCCGCTTGAAGCCGTTCTTTCAATCCCGGAGATGCTGCAGCACCCGCAGGTCAAAGCCCGCGGACTGGTGCGGCCGGCGCCGAACGATAATGCTGTCCCCGACCTGTTGTCTCCGTTCCCTTATCCTGCTGCAGAAGGCTCTGCCCCCGACCTTGGTCAACATACCCGGGACCTGCTGACCGAGGCAGGCTACTCCCAGGAAGACCTCGAAGCCTGGCACGAAAGGAAAATCGTCAAGCTGTTCTGATATCAGCTTTTGAATGGTTAGATTGCTTCGCTAGCCGACCTTTGGTCGGCGATCGCAATGGCATAACTTTCAACCATCAACCTAAAGGGGTGAAAAAATGACTCTTAAACTTCTCTATCTCTCCCAATCCGACGTGATCAACACCGGCATGCAAATGTCCGAAATCATCGACCTGCTCGAAACCGCATTCCTGGAAAAAGGCGCCGGGCGTGTTGAAATGCCGCCGAAGCCCGGCATCCATCCAGGCAGCGGTGACAATTTCATCCACGCCATGCCGGCTTACATCCCAGCCATGAAAGCCGCAGGTCTGAAATGGGTCAGCGGCTACCCGGGCAACCAGGCAAGAGGGCTGCCGTACATCACTGGTCTGTTGATCCTCAACGATCCGGAGACTGGCATTCCAATCTCGGTAATGGACTGCATCTGGATCACGGCCATGCGTACGGCGGCGGCTACTGCCGTTGCAGCCAGGCGATTGGCTCGGGGTGAATCTGCAGTATTAGGGGTGTTGGGCTGCGGTGTTCAGGGAAAAACGAATACGGAAGCACTGAATGTGGATTTTCCGATAGAGAAAGTGATGGCCTATGACGTAAGCGAGGCAGCGCTGGAAAGTTTCAAGGAGGAGATGACCACACGCTTCGACCTGGACGTCGTGCCGGCAGCAACCCCGCAAGAAGCCGTTACAGGTTGCGATATGATCGTCACCGCAGGCCCGATCCTCAGGAAACCTCACGCCACGATCCAGCCGGGCTGGATGGAAGCCGGAGCATTCGCATCCCTGGTGGATTTCGACTCTTACTGGCACCCCGCAGCACTGCACGAAGGAGACCTCTTCTGCACGGACGATATCACTCAATTGCTGCATTATACAGAAGCCGGCTATTTCCAGGACATCCCGGAAATCCACGCTGACCTGGGCGAACTGGTTGCCGGTAAAAAACCAGGCCGAACTTCCCCGGGACAAAGGACCTTTGCCTGTAATCTCGGCCTGGCGATGGATGATATGGCCGTTGCACCAGCGGTCTATCGCCGGGCGGTAGAGGCCGGCCTGGGGACCTGGCTGACTTTGTAATTCCCGAGAAGCGGGATTTTTTTCAAGACGCCTCGCTTCCCGTTTCTCCCCGGAGAATTTCTTTCGCCAGTGCCTGCAGTGCTTCGATTTCGTCGGGATCGGTATGCGTGGCCTGCCAGTATTTTTCCAGCATATCCAGCGGCGAGAGCGCACCGAAGTTCTCATCCTCGGCAAGGCGAACGCGGCTTTCAAGTACCGGCCGTTTTACGAGGCGGAATTCGAACGCGCCTGATGCGTGCTTGCGGAGACTGTTTTCATCGATCATCGGTTCCAAATCCCGCGGGTATTCGAGGGTCAGCCGAAAAATCGTGTCAGAGAGTTCTTCCTCATTAGGCATTCCCTTCCAGATCTGTTGCATCACCTCATCCGGGCTGTTAATTGCCACGAAACGATCGATGAACGGCCTGATCTGGTCAAGTTTTCGCCAATCTACGACCGTTTTGGTGCGTTCCACGTCTGCGATGATAAAAAACTTGTCTTCTTTGGCTTCTCCGAAGTCCACCCTTTCGATCGAACCTGGATAAATCACCGGTGGGTGCGCGCCTTCATTCAGGTCCTGCGGCTTGTGGATATGTCCCAGCGCGACATAATCCAATCTTGGGTCGCGCACCAGCGAACCGGGTAGAACGAGGTCCTTTCCGAGTAGAACGGTCCGTTCTCCACCGTACCTGGCACCCTGCACCGATGCATGGGCGGTCAGAATGATCGGGATATTCGGGTCGGCCTCCGCGAGCCACTGTCCCATCAGGTGGGTGACCTTCTCTTCCAGCATCCCGTACACTTCCTCCGGATCCGTTGCGGCAATGTCGAGGTAGGCGAGCATCCCAGACCGCGTGACCCACGGCAGCGCCAGCACCTGAACAGAGACGCCGATATCATCCGGTTTAAGGAAAGTCGGTTTATCCAGCACCCAGATGTTTGGGACGGCGAGGGTATCAAACGGATCGAGCGCGTGCGCCCTGCCGATCGAAGGTGAAAGATCGTGATTACCGACGAGCAGCAAGGTAGGGATGCTGGCCTGGGATAAGCGCATGATCCGCCGGCTCCATTCGCGCTGGAACGTCGGCGCAGGGCTGCGGTCTTTGTATGCGTCGCCGGCGAAGATCACCAGGTCGACTTTTTCAGAAACAGCGGCTTCAACGATGGTATCCAGCGATTTAAGGAAATCCATCACCCGTACAGGCAGCCCGGATTCCGGGTCGTGACGGCCGTAATTGGCCATATCGATATGAGCGTCGGCAAAGTGCAGGATTTTGGGCATGGCGTTAATGTAACACAGGTAGAGTGAAAATGCGGTTGTGGGCGTGCCGGAATTGTCGAGTACGGCTAAGGCCTGAGCCTCGCTAGCTGCTCTGCTGCAGCCCGGTAGTTCTTGTTCAAAGAAACGGCCAGTTCCATGTCTGCCGCAGCGCCGGACAGGTCACCCATCTGTTCCCTGGCAAGCCCACGCCAGTAGAACGTCTCTTCTACAGTCTGCTCTCCCATCGTGGACAACGTTGTTTCTGCGAGATTGAAGACGTCCTGGAAACGTCCCTGTGCAAAATAGGACTCGTAGGGTCCGTGCTGGTACCAGAGCATCCGCCAGGGACGTTGTTCTGCAGCCAGTGAACCGTAAACGGTAAAAGCCGTGTCATAAGCGGAGGCCGCTTCAGCGAACTCCTGCAGACCGGTAAGGCTGCTGCCTTTATTGAACCAGGCAAAAAAGAGATTTACACCCTCAAGCGCAGCAATTTCATTTTCGGCTGTGGTGAGTGCTGTCCGGAACGCGTTCTCCGCATCTGCCAGAGGGCCGAGGACAGACATCAATTCGGTTTCACGGTCGGCCGGAAAAACGACGATGAAGGTGAAATTGAACGACCGCCAGGCGTCCGTAAGTTTGTCGTACGGCTCAGGGAAATCGGCCTGGATGTAAGAATCCTGGGTGGTGAAGCGGCCGCGGACGTCGTCATATCCGGTGATGAGCGAATAATGTCCGATCCAACCATCGACGCCTGCCAGGTCGAGCGTCTTTTCCACGATGACTGGAAATCCAGCCGCGATAAGCCGTTTGAGCAGGTCCAGATTTCCTCCCACGCGATATAAGGCATGGAATTCGGTATTTTCCTCGACAAAAGCTACCAGTTCGTGCGGACTGACGTTCTTGTCTCTGGGGTTTGGTTTCAGGATTGGAGCAGTCACGCCCTGGTTGCCCTGCCAGCCCCAGAAGGAGAGCTGCATCCCGATTGTGGCCGGCCCGCAGTTGTTCCACTGTTCGTACTCGTGCCTGATGCCGGTAAGGGAAACTGCACCGGGGATCGTTGTCGGGGCCAGCGTGGGGGTTGGTGAGAGGGTAGGCGTGGGTGTTGCCCCAGGTGTTGCGGTTGCAGGGACAAGGGTCGGCGATGGCGAAACTGTGAGGACTGCCTGGAGCGTCTCTGTGACATCTAAGGCGATCCGCGTAGCCTGAGGATTGGAGCTGGAAGAGGGAACGAAGACGACTTCCTCCGGGGGATTGAGAGTCCGGCGGATCTCGGCCGTCCAGACTGCGATGCGCCATTCCAGCCTGGTTTTGACCGGAGGGAGCTGGTAGACGAGGAGCGCCAGGAGCGGCAGTGCAAGGGTGGCGAGCAAAATTTTTCTTCGCATCTCAAATTTCAGCTTATATTACGAATTATAAGTTTTAATTTCCTTCATAATCTTTAACCGCAAGCGACAATTTCCTGTAACTGGCCCCATGTATGGGCCGGTCCAGAGTCTGCCAGCCCCGGGTTGGTTTCTGGTAGACATCAAGGCTGCAGGCGCGCCAACTGAGCCCAGCCCGGGCTGAAATTCGCGTTGAGCGCGACGGACGTGCGCAGGTCGTCGACCGCTCCGGCAATGTCGCCAAGGGCTTCTCTGGCGAGACCGCGCCAATAGAAGCTTTCTTCAAGGATCGGTTTTGTCATTGCTTCGAGGGTCTGGTTCGCCAGGTTATACACGTCCTGGTAGCGGCCCGTGTAGTAATAAGCGAAATACGGACCGGTCTGGTACCAGAGCATGCGCCAGGGACGCTCTTTCTCTTCGAGCTGCGCATAGACACTGAAGGCTGAGTCATAGGCGACGGACGCCGGGCCGTAGTCAAACAGCTGGACATAGCTTGTGCCGACATTAAACCAGGCGTAATAAAGGGCGAGGCCTTCCTGAGTTGCAGTCTCTTCGATGGCTCGTTCCAGCGCCCGGCGAGTCGCCCATTCATTGTCGGCATAAGGTCCCAGAATGGCCATAATCGCGGCTTCTTCGCTCGGTGGGTAAACGATCCAGAAAAGGAAATTAAACGCTCGCCAGGATGCTTCAATTTTCTCGTACGAGTACTCTGTGCCTGCTCCATGGTACGTGTCCATGGAATTAAATATTTGCCGGCCGTCATCGTAGCCTGTGAGCGTGAGGTAGTGTCCAAGCCAGCCGATGTTCTGGAGGTCGTCCTCTTTTTCGATGGCGACGGGATACCCTGCTGCAATGAGGGCTTTCAAAACCTCCAGGTTGCCGCCGGACCGGATGATCATCCGCAGGTTCGTTTCATCGCGGACATAGTTTTCCATCTCGTACGGCATCACGTTCTTGTCGTCCGTCCGCTCGGTTGGTGTCCCGCCGCGTAAATACGTTCCGACTTCTTCCCGCAGAACTTTGTCCCCCCAGAAGGAGATATTGATAGCGAGCGCCGTCGGACCGCAGTAATTCCACAGCCCTGTCTGCGTCTGGAACTCCATCCCGGTGATCTGTGCGGAGCCCGGAAGCGGTGTAGGCGTCATTGTGGGCGTCGGTGTTTGTGTCGGTGTGCTGGTCGGCCCGGTGGGCATTTCAGTCTGAGGCGCCTGAGTCGGAGATGGCGTGGCAGTTGCGTTCAGGGCCTGCATCGTCGCCGAAACGGAAAATTCGATCTGGCGTATCTGCTCCTGCGGCACAA
>JBFGQG010000222.1:0-6177 GCA_041564295.1 Anaerolineales bacterium
ACAGCGCAGGGAAACCGAGGACCATCGAGATCAGGCCGGGGATCAAATCAACGCGGGGTTTGAGCCCCGGGTTATACCAGGTACGGACCCTCAGGTCGACGGGCTCCAGCGCACCAGCAGCGACGCCCTGTGCCTGGAGCTGGCGAGCGAGTGCGTTTTCTATGAAGGCCTGCGCGCGCAGCGTAATGTGGTCGACGGCAAACGCACCGCTCTCCGGCTCTGTGCCGTCAATGATGATCTGCAGTGGAATGCTGCTGAGGCGGGCGATCTCTGCGCTGAAAGCAGGGTGGATGACGACTGCAGCCTTGACTTCGCCGTTCAGCAGCAATCTTTCCACTTCATCCATTGATCCTGCAATCGTGTGGAGGATGAGGTCATCACCGGCGAAAATCTGCTGTATAAACTGCAGTGATGAGGCGCTGCGTTCGTAATCGAGCACAGCGATGGGCACATGACGGATATCGGTGACAAGCGCGTAAGCCATTACCAGCAGCGTTGCCAGGGGTGTCAGGAGGACGAGGACAAAGGTCGCGCGGTCGCGCAGTATATGCCGGATTTCCTTGCGAATAACAGCGCGCAAATGCCGGAGCGACATCTCAAACTTCCTCACGCTCACGGCTGCGGATCAAGGAAATGAACGCCTGCTCCATACGGGTGGGAGCCGGGCGCATGCCGTGGAATTTGAGGCCCATTTTCTCCAGTGCGTTGGATAGCTCCGGTATGCGGCTGCCGGCAGAATCGACCAGCACCTGCAGGAGCCTGCCGTAGGTCTGGACTTCGCTCACTGCAGGCTGGTTCTCAAGAAAAACTCGCGTTGCCTGGGCGTCGTCGGGCCGGAGCTCGATCCATTCACCGCTGACAAGCGCGCGGATGCGCTGCGGCGCGTCGCAGACGATCATTTCTCCCGCATACATCAGCCCAACGCGCGAACAACGGTCTGCTTCGTCCATATAGGGCGTACTGCAGATGATCGTCGTTCCGTGAAGATGCAGTTCGGTGAGGATGCGCCAGAACTCTCGCCGAGATACGGGGTCAACTCCTGTAGTCGGCTCATCGAGCAGGAGAATGTCTGGTTGGTGGACAAGTGTGCAGGCCAGGGCGAGTTTTTTCTGCATACCGCCTGAGAGATGTCCTGCACGGCGCTGGGTTAAATCGGTCAGCCCGGCGAACGACAGGAGCTCATCCTGCCGTTGCGTCAGAACTTGCGGATCGACATCGTAAATTTCAGCGAAGAAGGCCAGGTTTTCCCGGACAGTCAATTCGCTGTAAAGGCTGAACTGCTGTGCCATGTAACCGATCCTGGGTTTGACCTTTTCGGAATCTTTTGCGAGGTCGATGCCGGAGATTTCAGCAGTACCAGAAGTGATGTCCAGGAGCCCTGCGAGGAGGCGCAGCGTCGTAGTCTTGCCGGCTCCGTCCGGCCCGACGAGGCCGAACATTTCCCCGGGCATGATTGAAAGGTCGAGTGAAACGACTGCGCGGGTCGATTTGAAATCACGGGAAAGATCTTGCGTGCGGATGATTGGAAGGGTCATCTGGAAAGGAAGTTTACCGCTTGATTTTCCGCATGCCCCAGAGCACAAAAAGCGCTGCCAGGGGAGGCTCGAGGGCAACTCCGAACCATTTGAGCGTTTCGCTGAAGTTCATGGCCGGGATCACGAAATAATCGAACAGGCCCACAACGACTGTCGTGATAATCGCGGCCAGATAGTCGCCGGATGTGCCGAAAGGTTTATTGGATTTCCAGATGCGGCCGGCGAGCCAGCCCATTACGGCACCGACGATGATCAATGCACCAGTCAGCAGGATGAGTTCAAGGTCCATTTTTTTCTCCTTGTGGGATGAGTCCGGTAAGCAGGACATGCAGGCTTTTGTGGATTTGAGCGACGAGATCGATACTCTCCGGAGAATAGACCCAGAGAAGGATTGTGCCTTCGAAGATCGCACCGATCGTCAGTGCGGCGTCGTGGGGGTCGACGAGTTTCATTTCACCTGCGGCGACTCCACTGCGAATGAGGTCTTCAATCAGGCTGGTGAATGCGGTGAAATAGCGCCGGATGGCGGCCTGTACGCGCGGCAGGCGAGGCGCCAGGGCGATGAATTCGAGGTAGAGGGAAATGTAAGGCTGGAGTTTTTGGACGTCGGCTGCGACGATGAGCGTGAGCGCGTGGAGCTTTTCAACCGTGGTGCGGGGTTCGGCTGCGAGGGCCTGGGCGAGATCGAGTTCGCGAGAGAGAAAGCTGTCCATGATGCCTTCGATGATGGCATCGCGGCTGTCGAAGTAGAGGTAAAGCGTGCCTTTACTCAGACCCGCTTCCCCGGCAATTTCGTCCATGCGGGCGCCGGCGAGCCCCTGCCGTGAAAAGACTGTGAGGGCAGCGGTGAGAATTTGCGGGACGCGCTCGGCGCTGACGTCGGGTTTTGGGCTCATGATTTCCCCTGTTCCAAATAACTGACTGACCGGTCAGTTATTTATATCATAGCGAATTTTAATAATCGAGTCAAGCAGGTGCGAGTACGGACGCTGGTCCTGAGCTCAGCGAAGGACCAGACGGGAAGGGTGTGTGGCGCGATGTGACAGAATGAAGAGTAGCGCTAACAAGGGAAGAGAAGTACTGCACCTCATACCTCGCACTTCATTTACAATACCTCAAACGCACGCTCATGGAGGACATATGGCCGACAACTGCATCTTTTGCGAGATCATGGCCGGCGAACTGCCGGTGAGTATGGTCTACCGGGACGGCGATGTGGCCGTATTCATGGACATCCAGCCAGTCAACGCGGGGCATATGCTTGTCGTGCCGATCATGCATGCGGCAGACCTGGCTGAACTGGACGAGGAAACAGGTGGGAAACTGTTTTCAGTCGGACAGAAGATGGCGGCCGCGCTGTACTTGAGCGATTTACCTGCGGAAGGTGTGAATTTCTTTTTGGCGGATGGAGAGGCAGCGGGGCAGGAAGTCTTCCACGTCCACATGCACGTCTTCCCGCGTTTTGAAGGGGACGGGTTTGGATTTCGTTTTCGAGAAGAGTATTTCGAACTGCCGCCCCGGAAAGAACTGGATATGGCCGCGGCGGCAATCCGGGAGAGGCTTTGATCGTGTGTTAAAAAGGATATCCGGTCAGATCTCAGGAAAGATCCGACTATGTTAGAAAGACCGGGAACGTGTGTTTAGAAAGATTCGATCGCTTTGTCCAGGTCGTTGTGAATTTCGATGAACATGTCGAAACCCATTGCTTTGAACACCTCAACCACGAGCTTGTTCGGCTTGAGGACCTTGAGGTGGGGTGACGTGTATGTGCCGGCGCGAAGGCCTTCGGAGACTACTTTACTCGTTTCCGATTTGTCTCGCAGCATGTTGTAAATCTCATGGATGGCCCGCATTCCGGCACTGCTGACGTAAGGTACGTCCTTCATGTCGATCAGCATGTGCCGGGCGCCGCCGGTATATGCCTTTTGGGCTTCGGAAAGAAGGGGGTCGGTTGCATTCAGTTTTCCGTCCACGTGAAATACTGTGACCGGGACACGCCCTTCCATTAGAGTCCTGTTGATTTCCATAATCTCGCCTCCAGTATGGCCGATTCGCATAGGTTATGAATACGGTGCTGAACCCTGCAATTACAGTTAAGCTTTATCTTCTCAATTGAGAGTAACCCGGTTAGAAACTTGTCCGCGTAACAGTTCGCGAAAGAATAATTATAAGTATACAGGATTTCAACCGAAACCGACGGGGCGTCTCCAGCGCCAGGATGCTGCCTGCACGCAACCCCATCCGGCGCGCCGTCGCTGCATGGATCTCCCCAGGAACTCGAGACGAAATAAGAGGAAAAGCAATCCAGTTATAATAAACTGAGTAATCAGCCGAATCATCGCATTTCTACAGTTGAGTGACGTTCGGCTGACTGCATAGTCGTCTCGATATTCAACCTTAACTGACATCACTTTTGCAGGGAGAATTGTCCTTCATGATGGGGCTATACCTCCTGGTTAGACCTGTGATTGACGCCGGATAGGAGTTGTCTTTTGCGCATTACGACTGCCGGGCTTTATAAGGCCGCATACGGCCGTTACGCGATCGGGCACTTTAACGTGACCAACATGGAGCAGGTCCTCGGCATGTTCAGCGGAGCCGGGAGCGCCGGTGCGCCGTTCATCATCGCCCTCTCCAGGGCCGCCTGGGCGTATGCCGGCCTGGATATGCTGGAAATGATGATCGCCGGCGCAGAAACGCAGTTCCCCGATGCCGTTTTCGCCGTCCACCACGACCACGGTACCGAGAGCACCTGCCTCCAGGCTATCGAATCGGGTTATTACACGTCTGTCATGATCGACGCTTCCCACGAACCCTTTGAAAAAAATATCGCCACCACCCGCCGGGTCGTGGATGCTGCCCATCGTGCGGGCATCTCCGTCGAGGCCGAACTCGGGATCATCGCCGGCGCGGAAGACGACATCTCCATCCGGCAGGAGGAAGCGCGCCTGACCCGGCCGGAAAATGCGGCCGAATTCGTCGCGCGCACCGGCGTTGACAGCCTCGCCGTCGCTGTCGGGACCAGCCACGGCGCATATAAGTTCTCTGGTGACTCCGGTATCCGTTTCGACCGCCTGGCAGAGATCCAGGCTGCCCTCCCCGGATTTCCTTTAGTCCTGCACGGCGCCTCCGCAGTGTACCCCAAGGAAGTCGAGCGTATCAACAAAGCCGGCGGGCGCATCGCCGGCGCAAAGGGCGTGGACGACAGCCAGCTTACAAAAGCCGTGAAACTGGGTATTACCAAGGTCAACGTGGGCACCGACGGACGCCTGGTCTGGACGCGGGTCCACAGGGAATTCTTCAGGAACCAACCGGAGCAGTTCGATTTTGCACAGCCCGGCAAGGCGTATATCGAGGACTATGCAGACCTCGTTGCTCTCAAGTGCCGGGTGCTGGGCAGCGCCGGACGCCTGTCTGAATTTCGCACCATCGAACCGGATAACGCACCTGTAGAATTCGTGTCACCGAAACCATAATCAGAGGGTATTTCACCATTATGCCTGAAACCGGCGAAACCTTCGACCTGATCACGATGGGGCGCTCATCGATCGACCTGTATTCGAACGATGTCGGCGCGGCCTTCGTTGACATCAAGAGTTTTGCCGCATACGTCGGCGGTTCGCCGACCAACATCGCCGTCGCCGCGCAGCGCCTGAACCTCAAGACTGCGCTGATCACGGCGGTCGGGCAGGACCCGGTCGGAGATTTCATCCTCCATTTCCTCAATACGGAGGGCGTCGAAACGGCTTTCATCCCTCGAAAGCCGTCCGCACGCAGCAGCGCCGTTATCCTCGGGATCGAGCCGCCGGACAAATTCCCACTTGTCTTTTACCGCGACAACGCCGCAGATATTCAACTGACCATCGAAGATGTGCGGGCAGCCCCGCTGGAGCGCTGCCGGGCTTTCGAGTTCGCCGGGACGAACCTGAGCAAAGACCCCCTCCGCAGCGCGACGATTTTTGCGATCGACGAGGCGCGCCGGGCAGGCGCGACGATTTTCTTCGACCTCGATTTCCGCGCCGACCAGTGGCACGATCCGCGCGCATACGGCCTGAACGTTCGCACAGTACTGCCTGCGACGGACGTGGCGATCGGGACCGAAGAGGAAGTCCTGGCGGCGATGCTGGCCGATCCTGCAGACCTCAAGATCAGCCATTCCCAGATGTCCGCCCCTGAAATCCAGGGCGATGTCGATTCTGCGATTGCGAAGATACTCGCCCGGGGACCATCGACGCTCGTCGTCAAGCGCGGCGCCATGGGCGCGACCGTTTTTCAGGAAGACCGGGTGCCGCTCAACGTCCCTGGCTTTCCCGTCGAGATCTACAACGTCCTTGGAGCGGGAGATGCCTTCGCTGGCGGCCTGATTTACAGCGTACTCCAGGGCTGGGACTGGTACAAAGCCGCCCGCCTGGGGAATGCCTGCGGGGCGATCGTCGTGACCCGCCACGGCTGCGCCAATTTCATGGCGTATGAAGATGAAGTCATGGCTTTTATTGACGAACATGGAGGTTTCTGATGACGACGATTCGCCTGACGATGGCGCAGGCCATCATTCAGTTCCTGAAAAACCAGTATGTCGAACGGGACGGCTTCCGGAACCGGTTTTTCGCCGGCTGCTTCGGGATTTTCGGGCACGGCAACG
>JBFGQG010000223.1:0-6168 GCA_041564295.1 Anaerolineales bacterium
ACCGATTGTGGAACCCGGAAAATACACGACAGTTTTCGAGGAGGTCGCCTTCGGGCGGGGCAGTGTGAATTCCTGATCATAATCTGCGCAGACCGGCATGACCTCGAGAGTCGGGTAGCGTGCGGCGATTTCACCAGCAGATACAACGAGATGTTCTGCCGAAATGTCGATCGGAATGTATGCGGCAGGATTTTCAAGATTATCGAGCAGGATTCGGGTTTTCAGGCTGCTGCCGCTGCCGAGTTCCACCAGCAGCACGCGGCTGCCGATCCGCCTGCACACTTCCGGAGTCGAGGTTTCCATGATGGATTGTTCGATCCTGGTCAGATAATATTCGGGAAGCTCGCAGATTGCGTCGAACAATCGCGAGCCATGTTCGTCGTAGAAAAGCTTGCTGGGGAGAATTTTCTGCGGCGCGCTCAAACAACGCACGATATCTTCCAATCTGATTGAATTTTCAGGGTGGAAATCGACAACTTGCCTGAGGTTTGACATGCCTTCTAACCTGCATGCGCGGAGAGCCTACCTGAGGTTGCTTTCCGGCATCTCGCTTAACTTTGGAAATTATTTTCAAACTGACCAGCGTCTCTAAGTCCGTCCGATTGACTGAAATCGCCAGCGTCGATAAACAAAGATTCGAACTGTGCCTTTGCTTCGGCCAGGTGATGTGTGCGCAGTTCACCAACTGCATGCTGGCCGATCGCTAAATGGGACTCTGCCATGTCAATCGGGAGATTGAGGGCTGTCGCCTCTGCCAGACTACGCTGCCAGCCCTTCAGAGCTCGGGTGTATTTACCTCTCTGCCAGTCATGTGCGGCCTCTAACCGCAGCATGCCGGGCCGGCTGATTGGAAAACTGCGTTGGAATCCCTTGCCGAACCGGATCGCACGCTGCAAGCGGTGTTCTGAACCTTCATCTTTAAGTTCCTGCCAGAGATTAAAGCTGGCCTCACATATCCATCGAAGACCAAACAAGAGTGAATAGACCAGCGGCATGGAACGATCCAGGTAATCGAGCGCCTGGTCCACAAGCGCAGCAGCCTCTTTCTTCTCACCAAGATGCCAGGCGGCATGGGCTGCATAGGCCGTATTGTAAATAATCGCAGTGTGGTCCACTTCTCCGGTAGCCATCTCCGTGGCCTGGTTGATCAGCTTTTGCGCGGATGAAAACTGGCCGCGTATCAGGTGTACGAGCGCCTGGCCGTCCAACGCCCATGCAATCTGGATCGGGTTGTTAACCCTGCGCGCATGCTGTTCGAGGTCCTGGTAGCGTGCCAGCCCGATATCGATCTCTCCAGTGAGAACACTATTCATCGCCAGGATCACCGTCGCCTCACCATACTGGCGCTGATCACCAATCCGGTTAGCAGTTTCCTGTGCTTCGCTGACAATTTCGTCCACCTTTTGCCATTGACCCAGGCCAATCCAATATATACCGCGACCCAGTCCAATCCGAATGGATGTCGGCAGGTGATGGAGCTGCTCGGCGGCTTCGACCGCTCGATGATGGAACGCTTCACCGATCCGGTGAAGCCTGGCAACGCCAGCCATCACGCCGACTGTGTTGAAGGTCCGAGCGAGCTCCTTGGTCACGCCGATCTTTTCTGCAACGTTGATCATTTCCAGGTCGACGAAGGCCATACGCATTACGTCGTCTGAGAGGAAATACATAACGGCGAGTTCATCATAAATACGCGACATTTCGATGAGCAGCTCATACTCGTCTGTATTTTCCGCTTTCGCTGATACAGGCAAGGGTGCACGCCAACTCTGCTTGAAAGCCTGGACCACAATACCGAAAAGGATGCGAGGGATGAGGAACCTGCGCTTGCGCGGAACGGGTTTTCCAATCAATGCGGCTGCGTTATCCAGGTGTTCGATGCTTTCCTTGAACAGGCCTGCAGCTTGTAAGGCGACTCCTAATAGACGATGCCAGCGAGCCAAAACTTTCGTATCGTAGATTTCCGGATTTTTTCCGGTCCATTTCAGCAGGGTTTCAAAAAACTGGATGGCTTCATCGTTGGCGAAGTTGCGCAGCGCTTGAACACCGGCTTTATCGAGGTATTCCACTGCTTTTTCTTCATTTTCGGCCTGGCTCCAATGGTGTGCAAGCAGCGCGTAATAATCCTCCAGGTTGGCTTTGAACCTGGTTTCGAAATATTCACCCAGCATCTGGTGCAGCTGTCTTCGCTGGGAAAAGGACATCAGGTTGTATGAGACTTCCTGAGTGATGATGTGTTTGAAGATATAGCTCAAATTCGGTTCCGGCGTCTCCTGCGGTGTGATATCGAGAAGTTCGAGCATCTCCAGGATTTCGTGGAGCTGAGGTCTGTCTTCCTGGATCGGGTGTATGTCGTACAGGGCCTTGTATGTGAACACTCGGCCGATCACGCTTGCGATTTTAAGTGTGAACTGTTCCTGTGGCGAAAGCCTGTCGATCCGGCTGGTGATGACGCCCTGGATTGTTTCCGGAAAACCGATGTTCTCGAGCGTGGTCCAGCCTTTTGAAAGGCCGGCAACGTCGTTATTGATTTCTATCAGGCCGGCTTCTCTCAAGGCATAGGCCAGTTCTTCACTGAAAAACGGATGGCCTTCTGCACGCTCGTGGATAAAGCGGGCGATTTCCGGGCCAAGCCTGCTCACACCCAGCCGCTGCCGAACAAGGGCTTCGATCATATCCCTTGAGAGCGTGTCCAGTCGAATAAGCTGCGTTTCTGAGTGGGCGCGCACGGCTTCCAGGTCCGGAAAGACAGCCGTTTCGGCAGGACGATAAGCCACAACGAGCATCAGCGGTGTGACGTCTCGCTGAACGGCGCGCAAGAGCGCCCAGGAAGCTGAATCGAGCCAGTGGGCGTCCTCAATGATGATGACGCCTGGTTTTTCGTGCAGGGCTGCCTGGAGGATGTCCACGAGCAGCGTTGTTGTGTTGTTCGCACGGACCTGCCCGGTCATTTGCCTGGTGAAATCAGTTTCCTCAATCGTGAAAGGCAGGACGGGATTGAGCAGCGGGAGCAGATCGCGATCTTTCATCAGGGGCGCAAAAGATTCCTTGAGCGCAGTGATATTCGCGCTGGCTGCGGCTGCCAAATCGATATCGAAAAGGTCTGAAAAAACAGACCGCCACGAAAAATAATTTGTCGTTTTCTCAACTGCGTCCCCGGCGCCAATGAACCAACGGATGCCAAGTAAGTCGGCCTGGCGGATCAGGTCGTCAATCAGTCTCGATTTGCCGATACCGGCATCGCCTTCAATGATCAGCGTTGTGCAGGTATGCCGCAGGAGTGCCTGGAGATATTCGGCAATCTGGAAGCGCTCCTTTTCACGGCCAACCATGCTGACGCGCGCCCGTTCTGCTGTCGCTTTTTCTGCCATCGGCTGGTAGATTGGGACACGGTCCTGGAATCCCTTGAGTTCCAACGCGTCCAGGCCTCGGAACGCGATTTTATGCTGCGCCATTTCAAAAGTGCTAATATCGCACAGGATCGGTTTTTCAGGAACAACCTCCGCGGACGCTTTCATGAGCCGTGCAGCCCGGTTCATCAGGTTGCCCATCATGGTGTATTCGCGCCGGGCTGCATTTCCGATCACACCGCAAAATGCGTGCCCGGTCGTTACGCCGATCGTTCCCGTGATGCCGAGTTTCTCCAGGGATTTAAGCATATCCATGGCGGCAAGCGTGCCGCGTTCGGGGTCGTTCTCGTGTGCGAACGGATGGAGACCCAAGGCTCCAACGAGCGTTACACCTTTTTCGTCCACGCTGACAGAATTCACGCTACCCTCGTATTTATAGAGGTCCTGCTGGAGCGACTTCATGATCGCCTGACCAAGTTCTAGCGGGGTTTCTGAATTAATTTCGGGTAAATTTACGAATATGACGGTCACCCGCCGCAGCTCAGAAAGCCAATCTTCCTGACCGGCAGACAGGCGTTGAAGGATCGCACCCGGAATGAAGGCCTGAATAGCCCTTTCGCTGCCTTCCTCCAGAATGATCTTTGGAAGTGAATGCCGGTCGGAGGCGTGGATGCGTTCCAGGATCACGTGTCCGTCCCCCCGGCGTGCACCATTGGCCTTGTCTTTCACAAGTTTCCAGGTATCCGGAGATAGCACGATCTGGCCAGGGCCTGCAAGGGATTCGGCAAGCCCGGCCTGTTCCATCGGCGTGCCGGTCAGAAAAAACTCCCAGCGCTTGAGCTGCCCCCCCAGGTTGATGGTGAGCAGTTCCCCGGTTCCTAGACCGATTTTCAAGGAGAGGGTCTGTCCGTTCGGTGCCCTGTAATGCTTGAGTGTTTCCTGGACCTTCAAGGCGCAATAGGCGGCATGGTGCGCGGCATCTGCCATTGTTTGGATATCACTTGAAACCGGCCAGACGGCCGTTAAGGCATCGCCGGCAAATTTAAAGACGTCCCCACCGTTCGAGTGCACGACTTCAATTAATCTGCCGAAATAATCGTTCAGCAGGGCAGAGAGCCTCTCAACGCCTTCGGGGCCCTGTTCGACCAGCTGCTCGGTGATCTGGGTAAATCCTGAAATGTCTGCAAACAAGACACAGGCATTGTTCCTGAAAGCAGATGCGTTGGACATGGGCGTAGGGTCTTCCTGCGTGCGTTTCAGGAGGAGGTTGGGGACGTAGCTGGAGAGGGTTTCGAGCATCCGGTTCGTCATAAGATGATCACTTATTTAATACCCATCTGGTAGATACTGTTCGTATCCTTGAGGAACTGGCGGAAACATGTATATTACTGTGTTCGCTCTGGGGGATTGCTTTCAAGACTCGTCCAATGCCATATAGGGCTTGTAACGCTCAGGCGCCTGCGCGATGAAGTCTGCTGTGGTGTTTGTTTTAGGGAAGGGTTGGTCCGGGACCGGGACATCCAGGAATTTGCAGAGCGGTTCCCATCCGTCTTTAATCCGGTAGATGAGCAGCCGGTCTTCATGAACGGCATCCTGAACCTCATTGATACGCCGGTTGAAAACCCTGATGGCAGCTTTTCGCTCGTGCGCTCTGCCGTTGAATGTGTCTTCTGCAATGATTTTATAAATCATCTTCCTGTGGAGAAGGTCTTCTGTTGGAATATCGTCTTCGACCGGCAGGTGGATGCTTTTGTAAATCGTATTTGAGAAGCTTTTGAACCAGGCATCCGGATCGCGCACGGTCAGAATGACTTTTGCATCCGGGTATCTGGAGATAAGCTGATCCCAATAATGGGTGGCCGGCCAATCGACGGCCGATTGGTAATTCTCAAACAATTTGTCCCAGTCCGGCGTATTGCCGAAAGCGATATCACTCCACATGATCTTGTGGCCGGGATTATGCCGGACTTCGTTCATATGGTAGCAAGGACCGGCGCCGATGGCATTTAATGCGAGGCGAAGTGAGTTGGTCCCGGTGCGGCCGAAACCCGCACCAATGATGTTCAATCCCATAAAGACTCCAGCGTTAAAGGATTTACGGACAGATGAATATGAGTATAAACGATTAAGACGGCTGATTCTTTATGGTTTTGGTTTGGATTACACTTCAGCTTGGTGTATGCCTGTGAGGTAAGCGAAGAGTTAAAAACACAGCTGGATGGCGAAGGATGTTTTTCGCCTTTAATCGTTTGAATACGGCGGTCCCATTGGGACCGCCGTAATTTATTTCAAATTCTCTTCAATCCAACCGGGCACACCGGCGATTGCTTCATCCAGCTTACTGGCATCTCGCCCTCCGGCCTGAGCAAGGGTAGGGCTGCCTCCCCCGCCGCCACCCAGCTGGCGGGCTACGTGGCCGGCCAGATCGCCGGCCTTCAGCCCCCGGGCGTTCAGGTCCTTGGTGACAGCTGCGATGATTACTGGTCGCCCGTCGAGGACTGTCGCTAGAACTGCAACGCCTTTTTCCGGATAACGCTCACGGAAGCGATCTGCCATACTGCGGAGTGCATCGACGCCGGCATTTTCCAGGTGGGCAGTAAGCAACTGCACGTCCTCAACGCCAGTCGTGTTGTCCAGCACCTGGTTAAACTGCACTCCGGCAATGCGTGTGCGGAGTTCGGCAATCTCCTTTTGAGCCGCCGCGACCGTCTCCAGAAGGCTGCCTGTCTTTTCAATTACCTGCTCCGGGCTTGTTCCCAATACCTGTGCGGCCTTGAGAAGCAAGTGCCGGCGTTTCTGCATGAATTGATAAGCGGCG
>JBFGQG010000224.1:0-6153 GCA_041564295.1 Anaerolineales bacterium
GGACGGGAACCCCGCGAATAACCAATTTGATTTTGTGAGCGTGGCGCTGCATGAACTGGGACATGGATTGGGTTTTACCGGGTCCATGCAGTATGGTACGTCCGCATGCGGTTCGGTCCTCTTCGGATGCTGGGGATGGGGAACAGGGTACCCGGCTATTTACGACCGGTTCACCGAGGACAACGCCGGGACCCTGCTGATCACTATTTCGAACAAATTGACCCTTGGCATTGCATTGACGAGCGGGTCGGTTTTCTTCGACGGCCCGAGCACGCGGTCCGGGAACGGCAACGTCCGCGCACCGCTATATGCTCCTTCGACATGGAGCCAGGGGTCCAGCTACAGCCATCTAGCCGAGTCGTATAACGGGACACAAAACGCCCTGATGACATACAGCATCAATCTCGGTGAGGTACAGCATAATCCCGGGCCGGTCACATTGGGGATTTATGCGGACATGGGCTGGACCCACGCACCTCCTACAGCCACGCCGACCGCCTCAGCCACGCGCACCCCGACACGCACACCAACGCGCACCCCCACGCAAACGCCCACACGTACGCCAAGTGCAACCGCCACGGCGACATCCACCTCGACACCTACAAAAATCGTCTTTACCCCCGGGACTCCGGTCGTCATGCCGATTGTCCTCAATAAATTTCATTACGGAACCAGCACCCCGACACCCAAACCAGCCTGGGAGATCATCTTCGAAGATGGTTTTGAAGGTGATTTTCCCGGCAGCTGGAAGCTCCTGGATAATACGGGGGGGTCTTACCAATTCGGAAAGAGTGATTGCAGGTCTGCCGCAGGCAATTTCAGCGCCTGGGCGGTAGGCACCGGGACGGCAAACTGTACCACGCTCTATCCGGAAAAAACGACCACCTGGATGATATTCGGCCCATTCGATCTTTCGAATGCCCTGGCTGCCGACCTGAAGTTTAAGGCTTACTACAATACTGAGCCGAACTGGGATTACGTGCGCTGGCTCGCCTCGTCGAATGGAACGACATATAACGGCTGGCAGATATCAGGAAATTCAGGCGGCTGGGTGGAACATATGCTGGATTTAGCAGATGTGCCGAACTCCGGCAGCATGTTGGGCGATGATTCGGTCTGGATCGCCTTCCAATTTGCGAGCGATACAGACGTGAATTTTCTGGATGGGTTTTTTGTGGACGAAGTCAAACTGCGGAAATGCACGGCCAATTGCCCTTAGGATCCGCCCGGAGACTCGGGTCGAATGCCTGTACGAGAGGGTCCTGACTAAGGACCTGTGCGTGCTGGCGGATCCTCCAGGCTTAACCCTGCAAGACGAATTGTGAAAATATAAAAGACGCCGTTTTCCTCGACAACCGGCCCCCAGGGAGCCTCGTTGAGGGCTTGCCAGAGGCGGGTGAGGGCTTCCCCCTCAATCCAGGTGCCGCCAGAGGGCACCTTATTCAGTTGGAAATCGCTGTCTGACCATTTCAGGGTCGGATTGACGAAGTCGACGTCGAAAACGCCTAATTCCAGATAACCTGCATCAGGAACAAATTCACTGCCCGTTTCCCCGGCCCCTGTGCCGAGGAACCGGAACAACTCGTGGAAGGCTTCCGGCGCGCCTTCCGCATATTCGCAGACGGATTTCTCACCCTCTTGAAGACTGAGCTTAATGCATTTATCTGCGACATCGGCCACCAGGTCGTTCGCATAACGATCATTCCAGGTGAAAAAACCGGAGGAAGCGATCTGTTGTAATATTTCAGCCAATCTTTCCTGTGAAATCAGTGTTTGCATAACTTTTCGGCTGCCGGAATCGTCGCGCAGGACCCAGATATACCTGCCGTCGGCCCGGATCTGGAACTCCGGAAGGTAGTTGCGAACGAATTCGGGTGTTGTAAATCCACAGCAGAAAGTCCCGGTGATGATGGGGGAATCGGAGAGTGTGTCGAATTTCAGGTCGGGGGTTCTGGTCATTGGAGGAATAGGGGTGTCTCCAGGTAGGGGCAGCAGTGGAACGCCGTCGGAAGTGGGTGTAGCCGAGGAAGTTACGGCCGGCGGTGTTGGATTCTGCGCCAGCGGCGTGTTGCGGACGGGTTGGGAGGTCTCTGCTTTGAGCGGTTCGGCCGGAATACAGGCGGTTAAGAGGAACATAGCGAGTACGGTAAGAGTTATTCGCATGGTGTGTATCTATTGTAGACGATTTCAGGAGCAGATACGGCGAGTTTTTGTACCTTCCCAGCAGCGAACCACTTAATACGTCATGAAACGGGTGCCTGGTCGGGATTTTTATATAATTGGCGCTAGACTTGGCAAGTCTTAAAGACATGCCAAGTCTGGTAGTCGTTAACCCGACATCGGTTTTTTTAAGGTCTTTTTGATATAATCTCTCGAATATGGAAGCTATGGAAATCGAACGCCTATTAGAACGGGTCTTACCGCGCGTACAAAAGCCGGGACGCTATACCGGCGGCGAACTCAACCAGGTTGTGAAAGACTGGTCTGATATTGACACACGCGTGGCGCTGGCCTTTCCCGATATATACGACCTTGGGATGTCCAACCTGGGTCTGATGATCCTGTACGATCTCATCAACAAGCGGACCGACGCTCTCGCAGAACGCGTGTACACACCGTGGATGGACATGGAAGAGATCCATCGCGAGCATAATCTCCCCCTCTACAGCCTGGAATCAAAACACGCGGTCAGGGACTTCGACATCCTGGCTTTTTCACTGCCTTACGAGACTCTCTACACGAACACGCTCAACATGCTGGATCTGGCCGGCATCCCGATCTTTTCCTCCGAGCGCGGCGTTGACGATCCGCTTGTCATTGCAGGTGGGCACACTTCGTTCAACCCGGAACCGATGGCTCCTTTCATCGACGCCTTCGCCATCGGCGAAGGTGAAGAAGTAATGATGGAGATTATCGATGTCCACAAAGCCTGGAAAGCCAGCGGCGAACCACGGGAAGGGCTCTTGCACCGCCTCGCACATCTCTGGGGCGTCTACGTGCCGGCGCTATACGAAGCCCACTACAACGAAGACGGCACGTTCCAGCACATTGAAAAGCTCGTTGACCACGCACAACTGCCGATCGTCAAGCGAATCGTCTCCCAGCTGCCGCCGCCGGTGACGAAGTTCATCGTGCCGTATGTGGACGTCTCCCACAACCGCATCCCGATCGAAATCATGCGCGGCTGCACCCGTGGCTGCCGTTTCTGTCATGCAGGGATGATCACACGTCCGGTTCGTGAACGGACGGTTGAAGAAGTTTGTGAGGCGCTGGAGGAAGCGCTGAACGTGACTGGGTTCGAGGAAGTGGGCCTGCTTTCGCTCTCTTCTTCCGATTACACGCACGTCGTGGACCTCGTCAAAGCAGTCGGCGAGCGCTTTGCGGACCGGGTGCTCTCCATTTCGCTCCCGTCCCTGCGAATCGAATCCCTCTCCGTCGACCTGATGGACGCGCTGAAAGACACCCGCCGCAGCGGCTTCACGCTCGCTCCAGAAGCCGCTACGGAGAAAATGAGGGAGATCATTAATAAGCCGGTCAGCAGCGAGCAGCTCCTGGAAACTGCCAGGGAAATTTATTCGCGCGGCTATACCACGATCAAACTTTATTTCATGATGGGACATCCGTCAGAAACAATGGAAGACATCGATGCGATCATCGAATTGTGTAAAGCCGTCCTGCGTGTCGGGCGGGAATGCATCGGCAACCGCGCGAAACTGACCGCCGGGGTCAGCACCTTCGTGCCCAAGCCGCATACTCCCTTCCAGTGGGTGCCTTGCGACGATCTCGACACGATTTACATCAAGCAGGAGCACCTCAAACGCCATTTGCGCGGCCGTGGGCTCAAGCTCAACTGGAACAACCCGAAAGAGACGATGCTCGAAGCGGCGCTCTCCCGGGGCGACAGGCGGCTGGCGGAAGTCGTCTACCGCGCCTGGCAAAAAGGGTGCAAGTTCGATGCCTGGTACGAAGGCTTCAGATACGACCTCTGGCTCGAAGCCTACGAAGAAGCCGGCCTTGACCCCGCTTTCTATACACACAGGCGGCGCCCGCTCGATGAAGTCTTCCCCTGGGAACATCTCTCCACCACATTAAAGAAAAAATTTTTAACGGAAGATTACCTCTGGAGCCTGGCAGGGCGCACTCGGATTGACTGCCGCAACCAGTGCTTCGCATGCGGCATCCTGCCCGTATTCTCGCAGCTCCGGCGTGACACGCCCGGCGAGCACTGGCAGTGTCCTGAGGTAAAGAGCCGCCGCGTCACGGTCCGCAATGACGACGGGACCTTCATGCCCCAGGCTGTGCAAGAAAAGCCAGTGACGATTACGCTGGAAGAGGTTATCCAGAGCCAGTAACTCGAGTATGAAGTGCAGGGGAAACCCGCACCTCACACCTCGCACTTATTATGCGCCTACGTCTCACTTTCTCAAAAACCCTCGCCATGCGCTTCACTGGCCACATGGACCTGCACCGTTCCCTGGAGCGCACGTTTCGGCGCGCAGGGCTGCCTCTCACGCATTCGCAGGGTTTTACGAAGCGACCGAAAATGAACCTCGCGAGCGCGCTTCCATTAGGTGTAACCGGGGATCATGAATTGGCCGATATCTGGTTAGACGAAGCAATGCCGCTGAATGAGATCGAAGACCGGATTCGGAAAGCTGCTCCGCCCGGGATTGAATTGCACCAGACGATTGAACTTCCAGAAGAAGCACCGAAATTGCAGAATGTCGTTTCCGCCTCCGACTTTGTCGTGACTCTGCTTGAACCAATTGACAGCCTTGAAAAGCGCGTGGCAGATGTGCTCGCTGCGGATCAGATCATTCGTACGCGGCGCGGGAAGGAATATGACCTGCGCCCGCTTGTGTTGGATTTAAGCGTAATTGAACCCGATGGGGAAGGCCGCGTGTGCCTGGCGATGAGGCTCCGAACGCAGGAAGGTGCGACCGGACGCCCGGATGAGGTCATTGCGGCGATGGGTGGAGAACCTTTTGATACCCGCATCAACCGGGTAAAAATACATCTGGGTCCCGAGTAGGCAGATGGATCATAAGCTGCCGGGACGAGGAGGCTGACATGGGTGTTATCGTTTCGATATTTCTCGGCGTTGTTCCGGCAGTTTTCTATGCCTGGTTGATTTATTGGTTAGACCGATACGAAAAAGAACCGCTCCTGCTTGTAGGCGGTGTTTTTTTATGGGGTGCGATCGTAGCAGCAGGCGGTGCATTCATCCTTAACACGATTTTTGGACTTGGAATTTTCTACATTACGGGATCAGAAGCGGCATCCAACATTGCCACAGGTTCAATCAGCGCCCCACTCGTGGAAGAAAGTCTTAAGGGGCTTGCGGTCCTGATCGTATTCTTTTTCTTTCGAAAAGAGTTTGACAGCTTGCTGGACGGGGCAGTGTATGCAGGCGTCGCTGCACTTGGTTTCGCTGCGACGGAAAACTCGCTCTACATCTACCGGGGCTTCGAGTCTGACGGGGTAAGTGGATTGATTTTCCTGTCATTCATCCGCAACGTGATGGTCGGCTGGCAGCACCCGTTCTACACGGCATTCATCGGGATCGGATTGGCTGCCTCCCGGCTCTCTCGCAACGCCTTGATCAAGTTCGGTGCCCCAGTGGCTGGCTGGGGGTTAGCCGTATTTACGCATTTTATGCACAATACGATCGCGCTGTTTATCGGCGATTTCGGCGGCCTGGCATTGATGTCGATGGTTGAATGGACCGGCTGGTTCTTTATGCTGCTGCTAATCGTTTGGTTCAATTTCCAGGAGCGAAACTTTATCAAGCAGTACCTGAAGGAGGAAGTTGACCTGGGTGTGATCACAGCGAAGCAATATCGAACTATGACGACCTCTTTTTCAGTCAGCATGGCGCGGTTTAATGCCCTTACTTCGGGAAAATTCGGCTCAACCAACCGCTTTTACCAGGTGTCTGCGGAACTGGCGCATAAAAAACGCCAATTGAAGATGTTGGGTGAGGCCAGCGCTGCACCGATCATCGAGAAGCTCCGGACGGAATTAAAGACGCTGTCTGCAAAGACGGTTTCCTGAACTTAAACATCAGGACCCTTCTTCGCGTTCATTTTCTTTGGTACAATTTTGCTCCCACCCCCATAGCTCAGTGGATAGAGCGTTGGCCTCCGGAGCCAA
>JBFGQG010000225.1:0-6129 GCA_041564295.1 Anaerolineales bacterium
AGCGTTCTCCGCGTATCTTTTGCGAACAGGTTCGCGAATCCATGCCCGAATCTGCCATTCTGTACGATACCGGAGTGGCTTCCCGGGACGCGGTGGTTTTATATTACCTGCGTAGAAATGTCCGGCCGATCAAATCCGGACGAAAACTCATCGAAGCCTTGATCAGCGACGGGAGTGGTGCGATCCGAGCTACCTGGTTCAACCAGCCCTGGCTTGTGGACCAGCTCCAGAAAGCCGGAAACGTTTCGCTTTCCGGCAAGATAGACCAGTATCTCGGCCGCCTGGTCATGAACAATCCTGAATGGGAGGCCCTGGAAAACCGCCATTTGCATACCCGCCGCATTGTGCCTGTGTACGCACTGACCGGTAAAATTTCCCAAAAATGGCTCAGGGGGAAAATCAAAGAAATCGTCGATTACTGGTCAACCCGCGTGCGAGATCCCTATCCTTCAGCGATGATCGACGCGGGCAACTTAATGCCGCTTTCCATCGCCTTAAAACAGGTCCATTACCCTGACACGTGGGAAAGCCTTGAAGAGGCCAGGCACCGGCTCGCATTTGATGAAATCTTTTCAATCCAAATCAGTCTAATGCGCCAGCGAAGGGTTTGGGCAGAGAGGACCGGCACAGTCATCGAAACTTCGGATGGGTGGCTCCAAAGCAGGTTCAACCGCCTACCGTATTCGCTGACCGGCGCGCAACGGACTGCAATTGATGATTTGCGCAGAGATTTAGCTTCCGGGCGTCCGATGAATCGTCTACTACAAGGTGATGTTGGCTCAGGTAAAACCGTAGTAGCAGCAATGGCGATTGGTATGGTCGCTTCCACGGGCGCACAAACAGCAATTATGGCCCCGACGAGCATCCTCGCAGAACAGCATTACCTTGGTTTATCAGAATTATTGACCGGCGAAGACGGATTGCTGCTTCCGGAGGAGATCGCATTGGTAATAGGTGCCACACCTGACAGCGAAAAATTACGGATTAAGGAGATGATCACCGCCGGCACTGTGAAACTGGTAATTGGTACGCACGCACTCCTGGAACCGGACGTCATTTTTGATAACCTGAACCTGGTAATAATCGACGAACAACACAGGTTCGGCGTTAACCAACGGGCAACGCTTCGGGATAAAGGTGAGAACCCGCATCTGCTGGTTATGACGGCGACGCCGATCCCGCGCTCGCTGGCCTTAACGGTCTACGGTGACCTCGACATCTCGGTGATGGACGAGATGCCGCCGGGTCGCGAGGAAATCAGCACCTACCTTCTTAGGCCGATCGAACGAGAACGCGCATACACCCTGATCAAACGTGAGGTCGACAAAGGAGGGCAGGCATTCATAATTTATCCGCTCGTAGAAGAAACCGAAAAGAGCGAGGCAAAAGCCGCCGTGGATGAATACGACCGTCTTAAACAGGATGTCTTTCACGACTATGACCTTGGATTGCTCCATGGCCGGTTGAGTTCAGACGAGAAAGAAGCCGCCATGGCGCGATTTCGAGCCGGTGAGGTCCAGGTGATGGTTTCAACCTCTGTTGTCGAAGTTGGCGTTGATGTACCGAACGCGACGGTTATGGTGATTGAAGGCGCTAACCGTTTCGGGCTCGCACAGCTCCACCAATTCCGAGGCCGGGTCGGGCGCGGCGCTGATAAATCCTTTTGCCTCTTAATCCCTGACCAGGACGATGCGCTTGAAAATGAGCGATTGCACGCCATGGTTGAGACAAATGACGGTTTTATACTGGCGGAAAAGGACCTTGAACAGCGCGGCCCAGGTGAGTTCCTCGGCACGCGCCAGTCCGGGTACAGCAAATTACAACTTGCGAATATTACGGACGTGAAATTAATTGAAAAATCGCGGCGGATCGCCGAAAATATTATCGAGATTGACCCCGATCTATCATCACCAGATCACCGCTTGATTCGAGAGCAGATCGACCGGATGTGGATTGATCAAGAAGGGGATGTGAGCTGATTATGACTATTGCAGTATTTCCAGGAACATTCGACCCTATTCATTACGGGCATATAGATATCGCGCTTCGCTCAGCAGGCCTGTTCGACTCGTTGGTTGTGGCCGTGTATGACCTGCCATTAAAAAATGTAATATTTAACACTCAGCAACGAGAAGATATGGTCCAGAAGGCCTTTCAGGATGTGGAAAATATCACAGTAACGACATACAGCGGCCTGACCGTCGATTTTTGCAGAGAAATCGGCGCACGAATCATCATTCGAGGCTTGAGGGTTTTCTCGGATTTCGAACACGAGTTCCGGATGGCCCACGCAAACAAGCGCCTCGCGCCGGGAATCGAATATATGACTCTAATGACGAACGAAGAACATACGTTTCTGTCTTCGTCCATCGTGCGCGAAATCGTATCTCTGGGTGGGGACGTAAGCAGCATGGTGCCGGATTTCGTCAAGGCAGCGCTGGAAGCGCACTTTAACAATTCTGAAGAAGGAAAAGACGGCCGGTATTTTAAATCCCTGCGCGACTGATCCAATGAGGAGCTGTAATGTTCAATAACCGTGTTGTTTTCGTTGCCGGCGCAAGTGGTAATCTTGGTTTTGCCGTCTCCAACGTATTTCTGGCGAAGGGTGCGACCCTCGTGTTAATGGATCGAACAATCGATAAATTGATGGCGGCTTTTCCAGCACTGGTCGGCAGTGATAAACACCTGCTCCTGCCATGTGTGGACATGGCAAATCCTGAGATATTCGGCGAGTGTGTTGCACAGACGCTGGAACGTTTTGGGCGAATCGACGTCTTTATATCCATCGTCGGCGGGTACCGGGCGGGAACGCCTCTCCATGAGACCCCGGTGGATACGTTTGATTTCTTGATGACTCTCAATGCGCGAACATTGTATGTAGCAGCCCAGGCAGTTATCCCGGACATGATCGAGAAGGGCTACGGCAAAATCGTTGCAGTGGGTGCCAGGCCA
Organism: Anaerolineales bacterium; assembly: GCA_041564295.1. Classification (GTDB taxonomy): domain Bacteria; phylum Chloroflexota; class Anaerolineae; order Anaerolineales; family JABWBV01; genus DATDOR01. The sequence goes on from JBFGQG010000225.1 coordinate 2,953, forward strand.
GGGATTGAAGGTAAGAGGAATATGGCTGCTTACTCCGCTTCAAAGAGCGCCACGTTACGTCTCGTCGAGAGCATGTCCGCCGAATTAAAAAATTACGGCATCAACGTTAATGCCGTTGTCCCAGGCACGATGGATACCCCGCAGAACCGGGAGGCGACGCCGGAAGCGAATTTCGACCGGTGGGTGTCGGTTGAATCGGTTGCTGAGGTGATCGCTTTCCTGGCATCTGACTCAGCGAGCAATCTCCACGGCGTCTCCGTCCCTGTTTACGGACTTACCTGAGCTCCTGTGCTGAATAACAATATTTCTTTTTCTACTGCGTAAATGAGGGGTAATGACCGAAAATACCCACACCTATCCAGAAGAGTCCATCCGGGTGCGTTAGACAAGTTAAGAGATCAATAGTCCTGCGGAAAAAAGCAGAGCAAATTCTAATTCCACTCTACCCGTGTCGGCCAGGGCTTTATTCAGGGGACGGCCTTTTTCTTTGAAAACAAAATTTACAAGGGGGACCGCTCTCAGCAGCGAAACCAGGATAAGCAGACTCTCGAGGGGAAAAATATCCAGGACCACGAGTAATGCAGGTAAGAGATATGCCGCTGCGATTAAGACCAGAAATTCTAGACGCGTGCCCTTTTCCCCCAAACGGACGGCAAGTGTCCCTTTGCCGGCCTTCAGGTCCGTCTCGATGTCGCGGAGGTTGTTCACGACGAGGATTGCTGTCGCCAACAACCCGATTGGAATTGAGGCCAGTAGAACAGTCGTCGTAAGGCTAATCGCCTGGACGTAATAAGTGCCGCTGACCGCAATTAATCCAAAAAAAATAAAGACGAAAAGGTCCCCAAGACCGTTGTAGCCGAGAGGGTATGGGCCGCCGGTATACGCGATACCGGCGAGAATTGAAAAAATGCCGATTAAAATGACTGGCCAGCCTGCAACAAGTACGAGATAAATACCGGTTAGCGTTGCAAGGCCAAAGATGAACCACATTCCCCGAGCGACTTTTTCAGGCGGCAGAAGACCGGCTTGCGTGACACGCACCGGACCGAGCCGCTCCGTAGTATCAGCGCCTTTTTTGAAATCGAAATAATCATTTGCGAAGTTCGTCCCGACCTGGATCAGCAACGCACCAAGTAGCGCGGCTAAAGCTGGGAACCACTTAAAAACACCGTCGTGAACGGCGAGGGCGCTGCCGAGAATGACAGGTGCTGCGGCGGCAGGCAGCGTTTTTGGTCTTGCGGCGAGAAGCCAGACCTGCGAACGACTGAGTGAGTGCGGGCTGGGCGTGGACACCGGATGATTCTAACGTCTTTTTCCCAGGATGTGCGCGACCAATTCCGGTACTACCTTCCCTGCTGAATCGCGAAAGACATGGTCGGCGCTGGCGGATATTGGCGTCGGTTTTGGATTGACCTCGATTAATATCGCCCCGTTAGCTTTCGCGTGGAGAGGTAGAGAAGCGGCCGGCTGGACAAGAGCCGACGTACCGATGATGAGGAACAGGTCAGACATACGGGCGCTGTCTAAAGCTTCAGCAAGCGCCTGCTGCGGCATCATCTCGTTGAACCAGACGACGTCTGGACGGAGGTTGCCTCCGCAATCCGGGCAAGTTGGGACAGCGTCGCCAGCTTCCTTCCAAGTCTTGATCTCGACGTTTTCTTCAGAACAGCGCGTTCGAAAAATATTTCCATGAAGTTCGATCACTATTTTGCTGCCGGCTTCTTGATGCAGGTTGTCCACATTCTGGGTTATTAATCTGAATGATGGCCGGGCTTTTTCAAGTTCAGCCAGTGCGAAGTGTGCCGGGTTGGGCCTGGCTTTTGCGATCAGGTTTTTACGCCAGGTGTACCAACTCCAGACGAGGTCAGGGTGGAGCATAAAAGCTCGTGGAGTTGCCAGCTCCATCGGATCGAACTTCGCCCATAACCCGGATTGGGCTTCGCGAAAAGTGGGCACACCGCTGTCTGCTGAAATGCCGGCGCCGGTAAGCGCGGCAATACGTCCGGCATTAAGAAGGTCGGAGACGAGCTTCGATGAGAGTTTCATTGATTTACAGCGGTTTGAACTGTTCGAAAGGTTGCAGACAATCGTTGCAGGTCAGGATCATCCGGCACGGTGTTGGGCCGAAGTTATTTCGCAGCGTTGTTTTCATGGAGCCGCAGTAAGGGCATTCGGCGGGTTGCAGCAGAGTCTGACCGATGTCGCCGTTGTGGAAAGCGGGCGGTGTGATTCCGAATGTCCTGAGTTTGCTACGTGCGGAATCCGTGATCCAATCCGTCGTCCAGGGCGGTGACAGAACCACTTCGACCTTCGCATGCGCATAACCAACATTATGGAGTGCACTCACGATATCTTTTTGCATCACCTCCAGCGCCGGGCATCCGGAAAAGGTTGGTGTAATTGTGACTGTGACGTCTTCCCCGCTCACTTCGACCGAGCGGATGATCCCCATTTCGACAAGCGACACGACCGGGATCTCGGGGTCCATCACGCCTGATAACGTGCGCCAGATGGCATCTACCGCCGGGTTCATGCGAACCTCCGATCTGCTTCAACGGTCTTGGCTTCCAACGGATTATGAATCGGCAGGGTAAACCAGAATTCTGATCCTGCACCCTGCACCGATTTAACGCCAATCTCACCCCCGTGCGCGTGGACGAGCTGTTTTACGATAGCCAGACCCAGACCGGCGCCGCCGGTCATTCGATTGCGCGAAGCATCGACGCGGTAAAACCGTTCAAAAACCAGTTCGATATTTTCCGGGGCGATGCCGATACCGGAATCACAAACTCTTACTTCAAGAAAGTTGAACTTCGACTGAACCTCAACATTGATCGATCCGCCTTGTTTCGTGTAAGTGATCGCATTCACCAGTAGATTTCTCAAGATTTGAGCGATGCGCTCCGGATCGACACACACATGCGGCAGACTGCCAGGTATCTGCATGCGGAATTGGAGGGACTTATCGTTAATTGCCGGTGTCAGTGAGACGACCGTTCGTTCAATGATGTTCTCGATCGATGCGACTTTCATCTCCAGATGCAGCTTCCCGGCTTCGGCGAGTGCAAGTTCCTGAAGGTCGTCAACCAGGCGTGAAAGGATCAGGATCTCTTCATGCAAAGAAGAAATTACCTGGGGTGTGGCTGACGCCAGCCCGTCTTGAATCGCCTCGAGGTA
>JBFGQG010000226.1:0-6109 GCA_041564295.1 Anaerolineales bacterium
AGACCAACTGCAACCGGCGCGAACATGGCTAAATCCCCCCAGTTTGATGGGATCAAGCCTAAAACGTCCTGCATAAGAAATATTCCTATCACGACGACAAGGCTCGCTGCCGCCATCCATGCCACCCACTTTACCTGCTGCCGGACATCGCCGGCTGATTCCCGGTACCGAACAAAGACGGCGGTTAGCGAAGTGCCGACTGTGAGCAAAAACCAGGCATCGAGATAATTATCCAGGGCCGAATATTGAACATGAGAGGTAAAGAAACTCAAAGGGTTTTGAACCGTTTGTTGACATGGGATAGGTACTTCACCGAAAGGAGCGACGCAGAGGGAATCAGTCCCGAACACCAGGATGAAAACCCAGACCTGCATGAGTGCAGCAAGGACCCAAAGTGCCCAACCAAAACGCTTATTCGGGGCCTGCCCATCTGGGAACAGCAAGATTCCCGGCCCAATAAACAGCCAGTATCCGACAAAAGTTATCCAGCTGCCAAGCATCAAGAGTATTGCTATAGGAAAATCAGTGGTTGTGCGCGCTCTCGTTATTGCCAGTTCATCGATGCTGACGCCGACGCCAATAATAAGTGGATAAGTAAGGTAGATCCAGCCCAATGGATTGTGAGGCTTGTTTATGGCGATGAGCCATCCAACAATTGAAAACGGCACGAGCATGACGGGAAAAATTACATCAGAGAGGTTGATTGTTTCTTCGAAAGTACTCAACTCGGTCCATGTAAAAAATGTTAAGCTGATCATTACCAGCCCAAGGAGCGCTGAAGCAAGCGCGGATGTCCAGCCTTTTTTTGAAAATATTTTGTTCAAAACAGCAATATTTTGAGAACGATCTCTATTCTTTACCGGCCTGCGGATAGGGGATTCCTTTTTCATTTTCTACATAGAATACTCAATCAGCGTCCTGTAATCGTTACGATTCGCGTTGAACTAAGGGATTACTGGTGTTACGTACCTGAAAACGAGAAAAAGAAATGATACAGGGCAGCAAATGATGAGTGTATACCGTTTGATATTGGCGATTGCTGCTGCACCAGGTGGATTAAAGAAGGAAATGAAAGAGCGTAATCATTTCCAATCGCTCCGATTCCCGTAAACCGCAGAGTATAATCTTTCCGATGATCCGATTCCGTCCTTATCTCTTAGTTCTGGTCTTTTTACTCACCGCTTGCTCAACTGCCACCGAAACGCCGACACCGACCCGCATCCCGGTGAGCGAGCGGTTGACCCAGATGGTGACCGTTCAGCCGACGGTCACACCCTCTGAGACCCCTTCCCGGACGCCTTTTGTCGTTCCAACCGCCACTTTAACCGCAACCATCACACCGATCAGCTTCCGCCCGACCGAGTGCCCCACGCTGACGCCCTTCCCGACCCCGACGATCACGCCCGTCGTCAGCAGCACGCCGACTGCAACCGCATCACCTACGACGACCAGCACGCCCACCCAGACGTCGACGCCAACTGCTACTATCGATCCGAGCGCGACCTCTACGCCGACCGATACGCCCGGTCCGTCCCCAACACCAACCATCACACCGACTCCGACGTCAACCCTGACTCCCACCCCGACGATCACCAACACGCCGCACCCCTGCCCATCCGCCACTCCGACAGCGACGCTGTCCCCAACTCCGTCACTAACACCGACTCCGACCCCCCAACTCCCGCCGCTTGCTGAACTGCAGCTGATAACAGCCGACCTCGACAGCATCGATCCGGGACGTTGGATCGATCCCCCAGAAATCCTGACCGGCAATCTGCGGCGGAACAGCAATCAGTGTTTTGTGGACTGCCTGGGATTTCGCTGGTCGACGGAAGACGAAAATTCGTCCCTCACCTTATTGGTCTACAGGACACCCGACTTCAACCAGGCCGTTGCTTCTGCTGCAGGCGCACAGTCGTTCTATCTCCAGCGCGGTTATGAAACCATGGATGTCCCACCCGGCGGGATGCTGCCCGCATTCACCTGGGCCGGCGTTTTAAATCAAAAAGACCTCGCCATTATCACTTCGCAGGGGCCGGCGGTCTTTATCGTGTTCTGGCAAAATGTGAACCCTGGTGATGTCGCACCCATGCTCGAATCGCTTGCCCGCTACGCCGGCATCCAGGCAACGCGGCTGCGCAACAACGGTTTCCTGACCGCCACGCGCCAGCTGACGCCTTTTCCCTGAAAACAATTTTCATCCGGCATTTAACCGCTTTCGATACAATAATCACATGGAATCTTCGTTATCACGCAGGGAATTCCTTAAATTAGGGTCTTTTGGTCTTGCGGGCACTCTTCTCGCACCTGCTTTCCCCCCGGAAGAAGAGACCCCGTTTGAGCGACCGGTGATTGGGCGGGTGACGCGCACGCAGGTCAGCGTCCACAGCCTGCCGCGCGACGACGCCCGCATCGTCAGGCAGCTTTTCCGCGACCGGATCATCAACATTTATCAGGAGGTTGTTTCAGAAACGGGGCCGATCTGGAATCCCCTCTGGTACCGAATCTGGGGAGGTTATGTGCACAGCGGATATATCCAGGTCGTCAGACTCAACCGCCAACCAGCGGTCGATTCCATTCCGGAGGGCGGCTGGCTGGGCGAGGTGACCGTGCCTTACAGTGATACCCAGACGTATTCGCGTTTCGACGGTTGGAAACCGCTCTACCGCCTCTATTACCAGACCACACACTGGATCACAGACCTGGTGGAGGGGCCAGACCGGCAGCCGTGGTACCAGGTCCTTGATGAATTGACCCATACACATTACTACCTGCCCGCCGTACACATCCGGCTGATCCCGGAAGACGAACTCACCCCGATCTCACCAGACGTCCCTTTCCAGGACAAGCGGATCGAGGTCAGCCTTCCGCAGCAAACGCTTACTGCTTATGAAGGCGGTGAGCCGGTTCTCCACACGCTGATATCCTCCGGCATCCGGTCTGCGCAGACAACGAACGGTTTACCGACCAACACGCCTACAGGCAAATTCAACATTGCTGTAAAAATGCCGTCCAAGCACATGGGCGAGGGCCGCCTGACTGATAACCTGGAAGACTATGAGCTCGTTGGCGTGCCCTGGACGGCGTTCTTTGACATGCGCGGGTACGCGATTCACGGCGCTTACTGGCACAATAACTTCGGAATCCAGATGAGCCGCGGCTGCATTAACATGAAGATTGATGAAGCCAAATGGCTATTTCGCTGGATGCTTCCGGCAATCGGCATGCAGGATATCGATGCGCGCGGCTTTGGAACGACTTTGACGGTCGCTTAGCCGTCACCAGAGGGGATTCACCTGCTTTTGTTGACAATTTCTCCCTAAAATAGTAATATTTGCCCGCTCACGGCAAGGTAGCTCAATCGGCAGAGCAGCGGACTCATAAGCCGTTGGTTGTGGGTTCAAGTCCCACCCTTGCCACTACGGACATGTGGGGCACCACCGACACGTGGTTTAACCAATGGACTATCCTGAAATCTAACAAGGATAGTCCTTTTATTCTTTATTCGATATTCGCTTTTTCGATTGCACAACCTCTGGTTCCGGCTACCGTTGACCAGAAACCAACCACCCGGTAACAGGACATAGCCATGCCCATCACGATCAATCCCCTGACCACGGCAGGATTTCCTGAACTCGATCAGCTATTTTCTACGGACAAATCTGCAGCAAAATGCTGGTGTATGTGGTTCATCACATCTGTTAATGACTTCCATTCCGGCGGACCCGAAGAAAACAAGGCTAAATTCATGGCCCTGGAAAGTTCCAGCACAGTGCCAATGGGGTTACTCGCATATGAAGGGAACGACCTCGTAGGATGGTGTGCTGTTGGGCCGCGCAGTCGATACGTTCGAGCGATAAAAACACCGACCTTTAGACACCGAGATCCGGCTGAAGATCATGAGGCATGGTTCGTCCCCTGCTTCTTCATCCGACCGGATAAACGCAATCAGGGCATCAGCAGGGAACTATTGAAAGCCGCCGTGCAGCTGGCACGTGATTACGGCGCTATCGCGATCGAGGGTTTCCCGTATACAAGCGGCGGCCGTCGAAGCGTAGATACACAGGTGGGGTTCGCACCGGCATTCACTGCCCTGGGATTCACAACCACGCGCCACCCATCAACTAATCGTGTTGTTATGCGTTTAGATCTGTAGAGAAAATATCTCCCTGGATATCCGTCACGGTTCGATAGCATATCTCCTAATTGTGCTACAATCCTGCGAGTGTAAACGGCAGGTTGAACCTTCCTACCGGATCCGAAAGCTGCTCGATTGGGTTGGTCATTTCCATGCCTTCCTCTTCAAGCTTGTAAGAATTATCCGAACAAAAGAACGAGGTATCATGGCATTTCCAGTTCGTGTCGGCGTCAAAGCGCTGATCATCCAGGACGACCAGCTTCTCCTGGTCAGATACGAAAATCGAAAAGGCATACATTACAATCTACCCGGAGGGGGTGTGCGTCGAGGCGAATCTGTGCGTAAATGTCTCAAGCGAGAAGTTTTTGAGGAGACGAACTGCAAGGTCGATGTCGGCCGGCTGCTCCTCGTCGGCGAGTATGACCCGAAGAAACACAGGAAGTTCTACGGAAAGATCCACAAGCTGACGCTTTTTTTCCTTTGTGAACTGAAAGACGGCTGCCAGCCTTCCATGCCGCCGAAACCGGACCGCAATCAAACCGACCTCGAATGGTTTCCGCTCGACGCACTACCGGATTCTCTTTATCCGATGTATCACAACCTCCTGCGTGAGGCTCTTCGCTCAGAACCCGGGCGCAAAATATTTACTACTAAGAAATAAGCCAGCCGGGGACCCATACGTGTACAATCCCATACAGGGCGACGATCTGCACCGCGACCTGCCTGCAGTCTGGTCCTCGCTCGAATCGCACAGCGCCGGGTCCACACTGGCTGAACCGGGAGATCCAGCCGGGGACCCGGTCTTTCCACATTCACTCGATAATAACCAGGCGGCAGCTGCATCCCATTATTGGGGTCCTATGCGCGTCCTGGCTCCAGCCGGCTCAGGTAAAACCCGGACTCTCACGGCTCGTATCGCGGCCCTTCAGACCCGCGGCGTTCGTCCTGGAAGCATCCTCGCACTGGCTTTCAATGCGAAAGCCGCCGAAGAGATGAGTTCCCGGCTCGCCGAAACCGGCGTCCGTGAGGTCCAAAGCTGCACATTTCATTCACTTGGTTATGAAATCGTACGCCAGGAGTACGGATGGAAATATAGCGGGGAGAATGAATCCAGGCTTAATCAACTCGCATCACATCTGTTATCGAGCGGATTGGATATGCCGGTTCATCCGGGGCAGAACCGGCGTGTCGTTGAAGGTGGTCTCAAGATTCTCCGTGAGGGTAAGTCAGATTTGCTTGGTTTCAAACAGATGTCGTTTTACGATGGAAACCGGAACCATATGGTCGAGGAGATATTTCGAAAACTCATTACACAACAGACCCGGCTTGGTCTCGTGACTTTTTCCGACATGATTTATTTTGCGGTGCGTTCCCTGGTTGAAAATGAGCGCCTGCGATCCGAAAGACAACAGCGGCACGCATTCATCCTGGTGGACGAATTCCAGGATCTGAATGCCGCCCAGATGCTTTTCCTTCGAATCCTGGCTTTACCGCAGAACAACCTTTTTGTCGTCGGAGATGATGACCAGTTGATCTATGCATGGCGCGGGGCCCAGGTCAGGCATATCCTTGATTTTGACAGCTTTTATCCGAGATCAAATTCAGTGGTCCTGGCGACGAATTATCGCTCCGGTAGACGGATTGTACGCCATGGACGCTGGCTTATCGAGAATAATCCGGACCGTGTTGCCAAGGATATCCGCCCGGCGCGTGATGCCGGGCCCGGAAAAATTGAAATCAAAAGATCCGGCAGCCTTCAAGAGCAGGCGCGCTTTGCGATCGAATGGGTAATCGCAACGAAAATGCGAAATTCGCTTACCTGGGGCGCTTTCGGATTGCTTGTCAGGACGAATCGCGACGCGGTCTGGTTGTCCGAGGAACTGGAAACCCGCGAGATACCGTTCACCATCGCCGGGGGGCCCGAACCTGACCTCGGTGATCCGCCCCCGGATATATCGCCGGATAAAGTTA
>JBFGQG010000227.1:0-6104 GCA_041564295.1 Anaerolineales bacterium
AGGAGGCGCGCGACTTCCACGTCGCCTGGACGCCGCGCGGCTGGATGCGCGAGGACCTCGACCTCCTGGGCTTCGAGCAGCAGCTCTACCTGCGCCAGGCCCCGACGCCGACCCCTTTTCCGAGCCCGGTTCCCCCGACACCTACTCTTCCGCCGCCCACTCCAACAGCGACCTCACCTCCGCGCATGCAGTGTGCAATCGAGTGGCGCTGGAACGAATCTGAATTGATCATCGTAGAGGTCAACCTCAGCCGGGCGGATGGGCTGGCCCCCGGTGACAAGGTCATGACGATCAACGGCAGGCTGGCTTTAGAAAAAATCCTGGAAGCGGAAGAGCTATTGCGCGCAACGACACCCGCAGAAAACCTGCGCCGTGAGGCACTCAGCTATATTCTTAATAACAACAGACTCCTGGTGCTCCTGGTCCAACACAACAGCGAACCGCCTTATTTTTTCAACCTGCGGCCCGGATGCGGCTGACAGGTTCAATCTCCTTTTCCTGACCCCTTCGCCCTGGTATTCCCCGAATTTTCGTAAGCCAATTATCCATACTTATTCGCTGGTTCAATCTGTGCGCGGTATACTATGCCTGTTGTTACAGGCAAGCCCGTTACCCACTCCATAACCGTAGAGAGGGAGATTCTGCTCACGCCGGGTGGGAAACGACGACAAAATAATCACATTCAGGAGATTTCTCATGTCAGAACCCTTTCGCTTAACCTATGCCACGATGTACAACCCCCCGGATCATCTGCACACAAGCTTCGATGATGCCGTCGCCGACCTGAAGGCAAACCTGGGGAAAGAATACGGCATGATCATCAATGGCAAGGAACGCTTCAGCGATGAAAAAATCGAAGATACCTCTCCGATTGATACGCGCATCGTTCTCGGTTTATTTCAAAAAGGGACTGCTCAGGACGCGCGCGACGCTGTCGCCGCGGCCCGCGGAGCAGCCAGGGCCTGGGGACGAACCCCCTGGCAGGAACGCGTTGCACTGCTGCGCGCAGCCGCCGCCTTGATGGACGAACGCATTTTCCAAATTGGTGCGGTCATTTCCATGGAAGTCGGTAAGAATCGGATGGAAGCCCTGGCAGACATCGCTGAAACCGCCGACCTGATCCGTTACGCCTGCGACCAGATGGAAGCCAACAATGGTTTCATCGTTGAGATGGGCAAGGATCCGCTGGTAGGCTACGAAGCCCGCAACGTTTCTGTACTCCGCCCATACGGCGTCTGGCTCGTCATTTCACCTTTCAACTTCCCCGCCGCGCTGACCGGCGGCCCTGCCGGCGCCGCGCTCGTAGCCGGCAATGCCATCGTGATAAAACCGGCCTCTGACACGGTTTTTACTGTCCGAATGCTTGCCGAATGCCTTCGCGACGCCGGCCTGCCGGACGGTGTGTTCAACTACATCACCGGCGGCGGCAGCACGGTCGGCCAGGCGCTGATCGACAGTTCTTATGTTGACGGGATCACGTTTACCGGCTCGTACGACGTCGGTATGAAGATCTTCCGCCAGTTCGCCGCAGGCCCTTACCCGCGCCCGACCATACTCGAAATGGGCGGAAAAAACCCCGTCATTGTCACCCGCAACGCCGATCTCGAGCGCGCAACCGCAGGCATCATTCGCTCCGCTTTCGGTCTGCAGGGCCAGAAATGTTCCGCCGCTTCCCGAATCTACATCCAGGGACCGATTTATGACGAAATGGTCGCCCGCCTGAAAGACGCCACCGATAAACTCACCATCGGCGATCCCACAAAGCGCGAGAACTTCCTCGGACCCGTAATCAATAAATGGGCTTACAACGATTACAAGAATTTCACCGAAGACCTTTCGCAGAACGGAAAATTCCTGACAGGTGGGAAAGTACTTACCGATGGTGAATACGCCAACGGCTATTTTTGTACGCCGACTTTCGTCGTGGATACGCCGACCTCGCATAAGCTCTGGAAACAGGAAATGTTCCTGCCGATCTCGATGATCCACCGCTTCGACAAACTCGATGATGCCATGATGCTTGCAAATGACGTGGATTATGGCCTGACCTCCGGAATCTACGGCAGTGAAGAGGAAGCCGACTGGTTCTTCGAGAATATCGAGGCTGGTGTGAATTATGCCAATCGTCCGCAAGGCGCTTCCACCGGCGCGTGGCCCGGCTTCCAGCCCTTCGGTGGCTGGAAAGGATCCGGTTCCAGCGGCAAGAACGCCGGCGGTCATTACTACCTGCAGCTATACATGCACGAGCAGGTCCGTACGCTCATCAAGTAGGACGACCGACCAACAGTAAATAACTTTAAAAACACCGCCGTTGCCGGCGGTGTTTTCTTATTCTTAAGAGCTGGTTCAGGTCTTCAATGGAACTGTGAAAATTATTTATTCGAGTGCGCAGCATAGTATGGTAAGAAAAACAGGGTTGAGCATGTCAATAAAAAAGGTGACGGCAGAGGCTTGCACTTATTATGCTTCTGTCGGCACCAATAGAAACATGCGTTACAGACTCCTCTCTCTCTCCTTCCTGGGCCTGCTCCTGCTGCCGGCATGCAGCGGGAGCAGTGCTCAAGGAGACAGAGGTTCCTCTAATCCCAGCCAGGAACCTCCCTTACTGGCAGACCGACTCCCGACCCCTACTCCATTTCCCAGAATCATCGTACCTGAGATCGTTCAACTCAGCGCACGAGACCTGCCTGATTATTTTGCGTCGATCCCCCCCGACGGCATCCGTCCGGTTTATGATCCGCGGTTCGCGAATGCGCAGGACGCCCCTCTTCAACCGGACGAACTCGTCATGGGGGTGACTGAAAATGGCGAAGCCAAAGCATATCCCGTCACAGTGCTGCGTTTTCGCGAAATTGTCAACGACGAGATCGGAGGGCGTCCGATTCTCGTAACGTGGTGACCGATCTGCTACACCGGTCTCGTGCACGACCGGCGCATCAATGGGGAGACGTTCGTCTTCGGAAACGCGGGAGGATTGTATCTGCGCGCGATGACATGGTGGGACCACAAGACTCAGTCCATCTGGTCACAACCGATCGGCCAGGCGATCAACGGGGAGATGGAAGGAGCCAGGCTGGAGCTACTGCCCTTCCAGTTGACGACCTGGAAAAACTGGCGCACTGTGCATCCGCAAACTTTTGTGATGATTAATAACCAACAGAACGTTGGGAGCAACCGGCAAAATTTTGATGGTGACTTTGTCATTGGGGTGGAGATCTCAGGGGAAGCGTTTGCGTATTATTACGAGGACGTCGAAGCCGCGGGCTTGATAGAGGTGGAAATCGGCGAACTGCCCGTGCTCATCTGGGCGGAAAAAGAGAACTACCAGGTGTATTTGCGCAAAGTTCAAGAGCAAACGTTGACATTTACCAATCAAGGCGGCGTTTATATCGATGACCAGACCGGCTCAAAATGGGATATTGTCCACGGGATTGCAGTGGACGGTCCGCTGACGGGGGAAACGTTGAAACCTCTTCCGAGCCTGACGTCGTACGACTGGGCCTGGAAAGATTTTTATCCGCAATCTGATATCTACAACCCTTGATTGGCACCCACATCCCGGCTAAAGACAACCGGACAAATTCGCATTACAATTCGGAGGTCATGGAAACTGCAAGACGACTAGGGGTCTTCTCACTGGTTCTGGCCTTCCTGTTATTTTTATTCTTCGACCAATCTGAAACGGCCAATTTACCATGGCGTGACCAGCTTCTGGTTTACGGGATCATATTCTCGATTCTCGGGATCCTGATTTTGACCCGTTTCCGGTCTCGCGGAAAGAAAAGCAGCCGGTTCGGGTGGATCAAGAACTGGTTGTTTAAGTCTTCAAAGAAAGAACGCCGCAAATAAGATCCGACCAAATACGACCTTATCGAATATTGAAACCAAGGATTAATCCTTTATGTCCCTGAAGAACCTTTTCTTTTCCCCTGTTGACAGCAGGCTGCGCTCGGGATGGCGCATCCTGTTCTTTTTTCTCCTCAATTTCTCAATTACACTGCTGATTCTTCTGCCGATTTTTTCTATCCTTCGTTTTAACCCGGAAGAGTTATCCCCGCGTAATTTACTGATTGGCGGCCTGGTCAGCGCCGTCAGCCTCGGTATCGCCATATACGCCTCGCGCCGGGGTATCGACCGTAAAACGGTTGAAAGCCTCGGCATTCAACCGGAAGGCATGTGGCGGGATATTTCTGCCGGTATCGGGATCGCCGGCGTGATGATGCTGTTCATATTTCTGGTGGTGCTTGCCGGGGGCTGGATTGACATAGAAGGATTCGCCTGGGAATTCTCTGCCTTCAGTGTTTGGGGAGTCAATTCGATTAACATGATCCTGCTGTTCCTGATCGTCGGCATCACCGAAGAACTCCAGTTCCGCGGTTATGTGCTGCAAAACCTGGAAGAAGGCCTCAATATGGTGCCGGCCGTACTGCTTTCTGCCGCCATTTTTGCCGTCATGCACTCTGCCAATCCGGGCGCTCTGACCGGCATGCCGCTGTTAGGCCTGTTCTTCGCAGGCATCTTTTTTGCTTATGCCTACCTGCGCACGCGCACACTCTGGCTCGCAATTGGCCTGCACATCGGGTGGAACTTCTTCGAATCAACCGTCTTCGGGTTTGCCGTCAGCGGCGTCAATACGGGTGGATGGCTTCTGCAAACGGTTACAGGCCCGGATTGGATCACAGGTGGCGCGTTCGGACCGGAAGCAGGGCTGGTATTGGTGCCGGCTATCCTTCTGGGTGTTTTGCTGGTTTATCTCTACACAAAAGAATAATGCGATTTATTCTGGCTCTATTCCCAATCTTGCTGATCCTGTATTTAATGGTCGCCCGCCGCTGGGGAGCTGCCCGGGCCGGCGCAGCCGGGTACCTGGCCGCAATGGTCCTGGCGATGGCAGCCTTCGGCGCAGGCGCAGAACTGCTCGCCTATGCGCACACGAAGGCGCTGCTCCTGGCGTTCGACGTCCTGTATATTGTCTGGATGGCGTACGTCCACTTCCGCATTGCGGACGAAGCCGGTGCAATCGGGACGATCGGCAGCGCTCTCAGGCAACTCACCGAGGACCCGGGCATGCTCGCACTCGTGCTTGGATTTGCGTTCGCTTCCTTCCTGCAGGGCATCGGCGGTTTTGGGGTCCCGATCGCGATCGTGGCCCCAATGATGGTCGGGCTTGGTTTCGCACCGCTATCAGCTGTCGTGATCCCGGCCATCGGTCATTCCTGGGCCGTCACCTTCGGCTCGCTGGGGTCCTCTTTCCAGGCATTGATGGCCGCAACCGGCCTGCCTGGAGAACTTCTTCAGACCCCCGCTGCGCTGATGTTGGGCGGGATGGGGATTGGTGCAGCGGTGAGTGTGGCCCATGCGGCCGACGGATGGAGATCTGTCCGGCGATTATGGCTGCCCCTCCTCATTTTGAGTGTATCAATGGCCTTGATGCAGTACGGGCTTGCGCTTGCCGGTCTCTGGAATCTCGCGGCAACCGGCGGGGGTGCGATCGGCCTCGTGATCAGCGTTGTCCTCGCCGCACACTACAGCGGCGAAAATCACAATAAGCAATCGATCGATTCACGCGCAGTTTTTCTGGCCTTTTCCGGCTATGTCGCCCTGATTGCAATTATGATGCTGGTCCAGCTCGTGCCGCCGGTCAAGAACTTCCTCGGACAGGTCGCGCTCCAGGTGGAATTCCCGGCGCTGACAACGTCTGCGGGTTTTACGACTCCGGCGCAAACCGGACGTGTAATCCACTGGTTCTCACACGGTGGAGCCATCCTGTTGTACTCATCTGTCGCTTCATTCTGGATCTACCGCCGCACAGGGCTCCTGCGGGCAGGGGCAGGAACCCGGATTCTGGGCGATACCATTAAAGGCGTGCTGTCATCGAGCCTGAGCATCACGGCGATGGTCTCTATGGCCGTAATCATGAGCCATGCCGGGATGACGGACGCACTCGCCCAGGGAATGGCTGCCGGTGTTGGCGCCGCTTTCCCATTGATCTCACCCTGGATCGGGGCACTCGGCGCCTTCATGACCGGCAGCAATACCAATTCGAACGTCGTATTCGCAGCCCTGCAGCAGAGGACAGCCGAAATCCTGGCGATCAGCGTCCC